>NZ_JBHWIJ010000179.1:0-17703 GCF_042732255.1 Kitasatospora sp. NPDC059803
CCATCTGCCACAGAGCGTCTGTTGTTCTGCTGCTACACGGTCCCCTACTCGACAACCCCTAATAACTCTCAGGTGCTCCCCGCGCCCGGCGGCACCTGGACCTCCAGCCGGCCGATCCGCTTCACGTAGTCGTAGCCGCCCGTCCCGGTGAAGACGGCCTTCTTCTCGGACGACTCGGTGACCAACTCGGTGGCGGTGTGCGCGGAGCCGGTGCGGCCCGTGATGTCGGCGCTGTTGCGCACCGCCGTCAGCGGGTCCGCGGCGAGCTGGTCGGGGGCACCCGACTGCCGGTCGGAGGAGCCGCCCCCGGAGCCGGCCGCGCAGCCGGCGGAGAGGCCGGCCAGGGCGGCGGCGAGCAGGGCGGCCCCGGCCGCCGAACGCAGATGCGGCAGCGGACGGCGCCCCGGCCGTCCGCCACGCTGCTGGTCGGTCATCTTCATCCTCGCGACAACCCCCTCGGGCCTGACTGCCCTGCCGACACCACCAGGTGAACAGAGCTCTTTCCGGGCAAACGAGTTGAGCCGCGAAGGGTTACGCGGAAGAGGTCTTGCGGACGGCATCGCGCGCCCGGCACCCGGCGCGTTACGGTGAACCACGTGCACAGTGAGCTGCCGGCCTTCCCCGGCACCGTCCGGATGCCCGAACACCGTGTCGCGGTCAGCGAGCGCGGTTCCTTCGCCTTCGCGACCTGCAGCTGCGGCTGGTTCTCACCGGCCCGCCGCTCGCGCGACCTGGCCCGGCGCGAGGGGGACGACCACCTCGCCCTCGCCGAGAGCGGCGGCGGACCGGGGTAGCCGGGCCGGGCGGCTCACGCCGCCAGATCGGACTCCGGCGGCTGCTCCTCGGAACGCACCGCCCCGCGCTCGCGCCGCCGGCCGCGCGGGCCGGCGCCGGCCCGCTCCGGCGCCCGGATCAGCGGGGCGAGGGCGGTCCGGCCCAGCGCGTGGCAGAGCGGGACCAGCACCGCCATCGCGATCGGCGCCAGCAGCAGCACCACCGCGGCGGCGAGCGCGAAGCCGCCGATCACGTCGGTCGGGTAGTGCACGCCCATGAACATCCGGCAGAAGCCCTGCAACAGGGCCAGGCCCCCGGCGATCCAGCCGAGCCGCCGGTTCACCAGGAACAGCGCCACCGCCACGCCCATCGTCATGGTCGAGTGGTCGCTGACGAAGGAGTGGGTGCCGGCCTTGCCGTCCACCAGCACCAGCAGCCCGCCGTGGTCGACGAACGGGCGCGGGCGGTTCACGATCGCGGCGATCGGCAGGTTGGCCAGCTCGGCGATGGCGACGGAGAGCGGCACCCAGAGCAGCCCGGCGACGGCCACCGGCGCGTCCGGGCGGCGTCTCGCCTGCAGCCAGGCCACCAGGCCCAGCATCGCCAGGCCGATCAGGATGCCGTACTCACCGATCCACGAGACCAGGTGGTCCAGCCACTGCGGGGAGCGCTTGGCCAGTCCGTTGACGGCGTAGAGCAGGCCGAGGTCGGGGTTGGTCGTGTCGGCAAGCGGCGTCGACACGCCGCACCTCCTTCTGGTCCGCTGCAGCTGTTCGATCCGGTCGGGGCCCTTCCCGGCGCGGGAAGCTGACGGTGGGCCATCGGGATCAACGTCATCGCCGGGGCACAGCGTTCCACGGAAACGCGCGGTTATGGAAACTTGACTCAGCGTCCACAGGGCACTCACACCTCGGGGCCACGGGCGGCTCAGTTCCTCGCCGCCGGCCGCCCCGCCCCGGCGGGGTCCGGGCCGGTCGGGGCGGGTGGCGCGGCGGCCGCGGGGGGTCCGGCGGCGGGCCGGGTGGCGGCGTTGCTGGGGCTCGCCAGGGCTGCCGGAGCCACCGGGGCCGAAGGGGTGGTCGCCGCGGTCGGACTGGTCGAGCCGGTCGGCGTCGTCGAGCCCGGGCGGCTCGGGGCGCTCACGGAACCGTCCGCGTTGCGGGCCGGCAGCGCCTGGGCGCCGTCCGAGGTGACCCGGGTCGCGCCGATGTACTCCCTGGTGTCGATCTTGTCGTAGCGGATCACCGCGCCGGTGTGCGGCGCGTTGATCATGTAGCCGCCGCCGACGTAGATCCCGACGTGGTGGATGCTCCGCGGATCGTTCAGGTCCGTCGCCCAGAACACCAGGTCGCCCGGCCGCAGCTGATCGCGCGACGGGTGCGGGCCGGCGTACCACTGGTCGTTCGCCACCCGGGGCAGCGTGATGCCCACGCTGGCGTACGCCGCCTGGGTCAGGCCCGAGCAGTCGAACCGCCCGTTCTGCGAGGGCAGCCCCTCCCCGCCCCACAGGTACGGCGTCCCGAGCTTGCTCTGCGCGAAGTAGATCGCCGCGGCCGACTGCCCGGACACCTCCACCGGCGCCGTGGGCACGGTGAAGCTGCGGGCCATCGCCTGAATGTTCCTCACATAGCCCTGGGTCTCCTTGTACGGCGGCACCCCGTTGTACTTGGTCACCGCGTACGGGCCGGCGTTGTAGGCGGCCAACAGGTTGGCCTGCCGGTCGCCCGGGACCTTGGCGACGTCCTTCGCGAGCGCGCAGTCGAAGGTGGCCGCCGAGGCGATCGCGTCCAGCGGGTCCCAGACGTCCTTCTTGCCGTCCCCATTGGCATCCGTGCCGTACGCCGCCCAGGTATCGGGCATGAACTGCGCCATTCCCTGTGCCCCGACGCCCGATTGGGCCTTCGGATCGAAACCGCTTTCCTGGTAGAGCTGTGCCGCGAGCATCGGCGGCGAGATCTCCGGGCAGAGCGCGCCCCACTGCTGGATCGGCGCCTGGAACGCCGCCGGGACCGTCCCCGGCGAGAGTGCGGCGCGATTCGCCGACTGCTGCGGCGTCCCACTCGCCGCGAACGTCCCCACCGTCACCAAACCGAGCAACCCGAACGTCACAACTCCCGCAGCGGCGGCGGCCGTACCGGCCTTCCGGAGTACCATCAGCACCATCCCGACGAATCGTCAGTCGAAGTGTTCCGGAAGGCGTTGCTCACCGCAATCATCAGAGATACAAAGAGTGAGCGCTATCCTTCGTACGGTGGACATCCTCGCGTACGTGCCCGGTACCTCACGACCAATCCGCGAGAAGTAGCCAAGTCGACATCAGATCTGGCCAAGAATAGGTACCGACCCTTCGCGCGGGCGGGGTCAGGGCCCTTGAATTTGCCTGATCGGGCGGTGAGATGGAAATGAACCTGAGCAGCGTGCACACGAACGCGATCGGCCACCTGGCCGAGGACCCACCAAAGAAGCCGAATATCGACACCATCATCGGCGGGATCGCCCCGGACTGGGGCCCGTTCGCGACCCTCGGGTCGGAGGCCAGGGTGATGGTCGAGGTCATCATGGCCGTCGCCATCCTGCTCTGCCTCGGCATCGCCGTCTGGGGGGCGGCCAAACAGCGGATCGGTGCGACCGCGATGCGCGACAGCTTCGGCGCCGAACAGGGCAAGGGACTGATCGTCGCCGGTCTGACCGGCGTGTTCATCATTGGATCACTCGGCACTCTGTTCACCATTGTCTACGGCATGGCGATCTGACGATCGGACAGCAGTAGCCAGGCCCGCCCGCCCCGGGGCCAGGTCCCCGTCCGGACCGCCCCGAGCCCACCCGCCAGCAGTCCACCCCCCGTTCCCACCCTCCGTCCGCGCCCGCCCCCGGCGGAGGGCCCCCGGAGCCCCCCGGCTCCCCGCACCAGGAGGGCCGCCGTGCCGTTGTCCGACGACCAGCCGCACACCCGTACGCGGCTGCCGGTCGGCGAACAGCCCTCCTCCCAGCCGACCCAGCGTCAGGCCCGACCGCTCCGCACCCTGCTGACCGTCCTCGTCGTCGTCACCCTGCTCGTCGTGGCCATCTCCATCGCCAACCGCGACAAACCCGACCCCGGCAGCACCGGCCGCTCCGCCGACCACGCCGCCCCCACCGCGCCCGCCGGCGCCGGCCCCGCCCCCAGCGGCGACCAGCCCGTCGGCACCACCACCAACGGCATCGGCTCCGGCTACCCGCACACCGACCAGGGCGCCCAGTCCGCCGCCGCCAACTACGCCGTGGCGATCGGCTCCGCCGACATGTTCCGCGCCGACAGCCGCCACACCATCGTCGCCACCATCGCCGACCCGGGCGCGGTCTCGGGCCTCCAGAGCCGCCTGGACCAGGGGTTCTCTCCCGAGACGGCGGCCAGGTTCGGGGTCGATGCCCAGGGACAGCCGCCCAAGGGGATGGCGTTCGTCAGCCGGACGGTCCCGGTCGGGACCAAGAGCAGCAGTTACACCGCGGAGAGCGTCAAGGTCGACGTCTGGTGCACCGGGTTGTTCGGACTGGCCGGCGAGCGTTCCACCAGGCCGGTGTCCGAGGAGTGGTTCACCCTGACACTCAGCCTGCGGTGGACCGGGACGGACTGGAAGCTCACCGACTTCAGCCGAGCAGCCGGTCCGGCGCCGGTTCCGCCGGACCAGCAGGCCGCAACCGCCGAGGAGATCACTGGTGCCGTCGAGCAGTTCGGAGGCTTCCGTTATGCCCGCTGACGGTTATTCCGGTTTCGTGCGTCGGGGCATGAGCCGCCTGGCCGGCGGGGCGCTGTTCGGCGTCCTCACGGTGGTCCTGACGGCCCACCGCGCCATGGCGGAGCCGTCGCCGACCCCGACCTCAGGGGCGACCAATACGAGTTGCCCGGGTGTTCCCCTGCCCGGGAACGACGTCTACTGCGCTCCGGGCGGCTCCGGCTCGCTTCCGGGCGGTGGGGCCATCGGGAGTGTGGCCGATCCGTTGGGGTCGTTGGCCAAGGGGTGTGCCCAGGCGGCGGCTTGGGTGGTGCGGAAGTTGTCGAGCGCGATCGACGGGACGACGCAGGTGGACTTCACCAATGCGTCGTTCCTGCAGCAGTACGCGGTGGTGTTCGCCGTGTCGACGGTGATCACGCTGGTGCTGTGGCTGCTGGCGGTGACGAAGCGGGCGGTGCGGGGGGCGCCGTTGGCGACGGCGTTCACGGAGGCGATCGGCTTCCTGTGGCTGACCGTCGTGGCGTCCGCGTTCACACCGCTGATCCTCTACACCGTGGTGAGCGTGACGGACGGGCTGACCAAGGCGATCGCGGTGGGGACGAAGTCGGACACCGGGTCGTACCTGGGCGCGTTCGCCGACACCCTGGAGAAGGGGGACATGGGCGGCGGCCCGTTGATCCTGATCATCGTGTCGCTGGTGGCGGTGCTGGCGGCGGCGGTGCTCTGGATCGAGCTGCTGATCCGGGCGGCGATGCTGTACGTGGGCGCGCTGCTGGGTACGGCGGTGTACGCGGGGTTGGTGGACAAGCAGCTGTGGAAGCACGTGCGCCGGTGGGCGGGGGTGATGGTGGCGGTGGACCTGGCGAAGCCGATCATCGTGGTCATCCTGGGCCTGGCGGGTGCGGTGGCGTCGGGGGCCGGGGCCAGCGACGACTTCGCGCGGGTGCTGTCGGGGCTGGCGATCCTGTTCCTGTCGATCTTCGCGAGCGCCGCGGTGTACCGCTTCGTGCCGGGCTTCGGCGACGAGATCATGAACATGCGCCATGCCCGGGCGAGTGCGGTGTCGGCCGGTTCGGCGATGATCAACGGCACCGCGAACCTGATGAAGCAGGGCATCACCACCCACGGTGACCGCGGGCCGGTCGGCGCGGGTGGCGGTGGCGGGGGTGCGGGCGGCGGTTCGGTCGCGCCGGGCATCGCCGCGCACGCCGGGCGGACGCCGGCGCCACCACCGCAGGCCGGGCCGCCGCAGACCTCGGTTCCGATCCGCGACAGCAACTCAGCGAAGGGAGGGTGACGGGTAAGTGAGCAGTGAACCGCTCGGCCAGTACGGAGCCCAGTACGCCCAGCCGTACGTGCACCAGCGCCGCACCTACCTGATCGGCAAGGCCCGCCCGAACGCGCCGATCGGCCGCAACCGGGAGTCCGGCGAGATCGTCCTGATCATCTTCGGGGCGTTCCTCGGCATGCTCTGGGGCCTGCTGATGCCGATCCTGCCGCTGCGGATCGGCGGCCTGATCGGCCTGCCCATGGTGGCCATCGCGGCGGTGTACGTGCCGTACCGCAGGCGGACGTTCTACAAGTGGGCGGAGATCAACCGCACCTACCGCCGGACGGTGCGCAGCGGCCGGTCGGTGTGGCGCTCGGACGTGATGGACGCCGGGACCCGGATGGACGGCCGGGAGGTGGAGGTCGGCCCGCCGCCCGGGGTGGGGCGGCTGCGCTGGCTGGCCGCGCCGTTCGGGCCGGACGAGGTCGGGGTGCTGATGCACCTGGAGCGGCGGACGGTGACGGCCGCGATCGAGATCGAGGGCCCGGGTGTCGGCCTGCGCGACTCGGAGGACCAGGAGGCGCTGGTCGACCGGTTCGGCACGCTGCTGAAGCACGTCGCCAACGGGGACGGCTTCGTGACCCGGTTGCAGATCCTGGCCCGGACGCTGCCGGCCGACCCGGACGCGCACGCCAAGGACGTCGAGCGGCGCGGGGACCACGACGCGCCGCGCTGGCTGCAGGATTCGTACGACCAGTTGCAGTCGATGGTGTCGACCTCCTCGGAGCAGCACCGGGCGTACCTGGTGGCCTGCATGCACTACACCCGCGACCTGGCGGCCGAGGCGCACGCGATGGGCCGTACGGCGACCGGTCGGCGGGCCCGGGACGACGAGGGGCTGGCGGCCGTGATGGCGCGCGAGCTGACCGACATCTGCGCCCGGCTGGCGGAGGCGGACATCCGGGTGCGCCAGCCGTTGGGGCAGGCCCGGCTCTCCTCGCTGCTGCACTCGATGTACGACCCGGACCACCCGATCGACCACATCCAGGCGATGTCCCGGCGCAACGCCTGGCCGGCCGAACTGGACGCGACCAACCCGCAGTACCTGGAGGCGAAGACCCGCGAGTCGGCGACCCGGGAGCCGTGGTGCCACGCCACCGCGTGGATCAAGGAGTGGCCGCTGACCCCGGTGGGGGTCAACTTCCTGGCGCCGCTGCTGGTGCACACCCCGGACGTGATCCGGACAGTCGCGGTGACGATGGACCTGGAGCCCACCGACGTCGCGATCGAGCGGATGCTGACCGAGAAGACCAACGACGAGGCGGAGGCCAGCCGCGCGGCCAAGATGAACCGGACGGTCGACCCGCGCGACCTGGCCCACACCGGCCGGGTGGACCAGCGCGGCGACGACCTGGCCTCCGGTGCGGCCGGGGTGAACCTGGTCGGCTACATCACGGTGTCCTCGCGCAACCCCGACGCGCTGGCCCGGGACAAGCGCACCATCCGGGCCTCGGCCGGCAAGAGCTACCTCAAGCTGGAGTGGTGCGACCGCGAGCACCACCGGGCCTTCGTCAACACCCTGCCGTTCGCGACCGGCATCCGCCGCTGACGCCCGGTCCGCACCGCTCCACCACCGCCCGTCGACCAGACCAGGAGGCCGTACATGGCGCTCGGCAACCTCTCCGAGGCGTTCACCAGCCTGATGTTCGGCAAGGTGGAGACCACCCGGCTGCCGGTGCGTACCTCCACCGGCCAGGCGCAGGCGGTCTACCTGCCCACCGCCGCGCCGGGGCTGGGCGACTCGGGCGTGATCATCGGCCGTGAGGTGTACAGCGGCAAGGGGTACGTCTACGACCCCTTCCAGCTGTACGGGCAGCAGCTGCCGGCCCCGCACTGGCTGGTGCTCGGCGAGTCCGGCAACGGCAAGTCGGCGCTGGAGAAGACGTACGTGCTGCGGCAGTTGAGGTTCCGCGACCGGCAGGTCGTGGTGCTCGACGCGCAGGGCGAGGACGGCGTCGGCGAGTGGAACCTGATCGCCAACGCGCTGGGCATAAAGTCGATCCGGCTCGACCCGATGGCCGCCCGGGACGGCGGGGTGAAGCTCAACCCGCTGGACCCGGCGATCACCCAGACCGGCCAGTTGTCGCTGCTGCGCACCATCGTCGAGGTGGCGATGGGGCGGGGCCTGGAGGAGCGGGCCGGGTTCGCGCTGAAGGCCGCGCACGCCCATGTGGTGGCGACGGTGAAGGACCGTCAGCCGGTGCTGGACGACATCATCGACACCCTGCGCAGCCCCGAGCTGTCCTCGGTGGAGTCGCTGGGCGTGGCGGTGGACGAGGTGCAGTCCTGGGGCCTGGACGTGGCGCTGGTGCTGGACCGGCTGGTCGACGGCGACCTGCGCGGCATGTTCGACGGGTCGACCACCGACGGCATCGACCTGGACGCGCCGCTGATCGTCTTCGACCTCTCGCACATCGACCGCAACTCGATCGCTATGCCGATCCTGATGGCGATCGTCGGCGTGTGGCTGGAGCACACCTGGATCCGGCCGGACCGGAAGAAGCGTATCTTCCTGGTCGAGGAGGCCTGGCACATTATCAACAGCCCCTTCGTGGCGCAGCTGTTCCAGCGGCTGCTGAAGTTCGGCCGCCGGCTCGGGCTCTCCTTCGTCGCGGTGGTGCACCACCTGTCCGACGTGGTGGACGGTGCGGCGGCCAAGGAGGCGTCGGCGATCCTGAAGATGGCCTCCACCCGGACGATCTACATGCAGAAGGCGGAGGAGGCGCGGTCCACCGGCCGGGTGCTGGGCCTGCCGCGCTGGGCGGTGGAGATCATCCCCACCCTGTCGCCGGGCATCGCGGTCTGGGACGTCAACGGCAATGTCCAGGTGGTCAAGCACATCATCACCGAGGCCGAGCGGCCGCTGGTGTACACCGACCGTGCGATGACCGAGGACGCGGTGGCCGAACGGGACCGGGCCGAGCGGCAGTTGGCGGCCGAGCCGGGAGTCTGAGCGGCCTGGCCGGGGGGCTTGAGCGGTCGGGTCGGGGGGTCTGAGCGGCCGGGTCGGGGGGCCTGGGCGGGTCGGGCGGGTGGTCTGGGCGGGGGCGCCGGCGCTGGTCGGACGGCGACGGTTCGTCAGGAGGTAATCCTCTCGTTACGTTCGACATCCTGACAGCTACGCGCGTTGACTCTAGGCTTCACAGGCGCAACACATACCCAGACGCCCGGTCAAGTCCACAGCGGGCGCTCCTCCAAGGTGCAGGGGACCCTCATGCTCACCGTCAGATCCCGACGCGCGGCGCTCGCCGTCGTCGCCGCCGCAGGTCTGGTCGGCACGGTGGCCGTGCCGACGGCCGCGCAGGCCGCCGACGCCAACGCCAAGCGTCACAAGACCGTCAACCTCCAGCTGCTGGCGATCAACGACTTCCACGGCAACCTGGAGCCCCCGGCCGGTTCGTCCGGCACCATCCGGGAGATCGACCCGGCCACCGGCAAGGAGGTCTCGACCCCGGCCGGTGGCATCGAGTACCTGGCCACCGAGCTGCGCAAGGCCCGGATCCCGGCCGACGACTCGATCACCGTCGCGGCCGGCGACATCATCGGCGCCAGCCCGCTCACCTCGGCGCTCTTCCACGACGAGCCGACCATCGAGGCGATGGACAAGCTCGGCCTGGACGTCACCTCGGTCGGCAACCACGAGTTCGACGAGGGTGCGCAGGAGCTGCTGCGCATGCAGGACGGCGGCTGCCACCCGGTCGACGGCTGCTACGAGCCCGGCCGCACGTTCAAGGGCGCCAACTTCAACTACCTGTCGGCCAACGTCACCGACGAGAAGACCGGCAAGCCGCTGCTGGCCCCGTATTGGGTGACCAAGTCCCAGGGCGTGAAGGTCGGCTTCATCGGCGTCACCCTGGAGGGCACGCCGAACATCGTGACCGCCGAGGGCGTCAAGGGCCTGAAGTTCGCCAACGAGGTCACCACGATCAACAAGTACGCCGCCGAGCTCAAGGCCAAGGGCGTCAACTCGATCGTCGCGCTGATCCACGAGGGCGGGTACCCGGCCAGCAGCGTCTACAACTACGACTGCGGCCCGGCCGGCCAGGGCATCTCCGGTCCGATCGTCGACATCTCCAAGAAGCTCGACCCGTCGATCGGCGCCATCGTCACCGGCCACACCCACAACGCGTACGCCTGCACCATCCCCGACCCCAACGGCGTCCCGCGCTCGGTCACCAGCGCCGCCTCCTTCGGCCGGCTGTACACCGAGATCGACATGAAGCTGGACAAGACCACCGGCGAGATCGTCCGCCCGACGGTCAAGGCCGAGAACCACGTGGTGCGCCGCACCGTCGAGAAGGCGCCCGACATGACGGCGCTGGTCGACCACTACTCCAAGCTGGCCGCCCCGATCGCCAACCGGCCGATCGGCTACATCGCCTCGGACATCAACGGCCGCGGCAACAGCGACCTGGAGAAGCCGCTCGGTGACCTGATCGCCGACGCGCAGGTGGAGGGGCTCGCCCCGGCCGCCAAGGGCGGGGCGCAGGTCGCCTTCATGAACCCCGGCGGCATCCGCTCCGACCTGGTCTACAAGGCCTCCGGCGCCGAGGGCGACGGCGTGGTGACCTACGGCGAGGCGTTCACCGTCCAGCCGTTCACCAACATGATGCAGGTCAAGACGCTGACCGGCGCCCAGCTGGTGCAGCTGCTCCAGCAGCAGGTCAGCGGCTCCAACGCGGCCGCGCCGAAGATCCTCCAGGCGTCCTCGGGCCTCCACTACACCCTGGACATGCGCAAGACCGGTGCGGACCGGGTGGTCGTCGACTCGATCCGGCTGAACGGCGCCCCGATCGACCAGGCCGCCAAGTACCGGGTCGCGGCCAATGAGTTCCTGGCCGGCGGCGGCGACGGCTTCCCGGCCTTCGCGGCCGGCACCGACAAGCTCGTCGGCGCCTCCGACCTGGACGTCTTCGCCGCCTACCTGGGCGCCCACAGCTCGGCGGCCTCGCCGCTGAAGGCCCCGGCGCAGGATCGGATCAAGGTCATCGGCCCGGGCGTCGACATCGACTGACCGTGAGCCGGTACTGTACGGGGGGGGCGCTGTCGGGGCGCCCCGCCCGTCCTGCGTTGTCCGCCTGTCCCGCCCTATTCGGGGGCGGGGCCGCCGGGCAGCCGGACGGTCGCCAGCGCGCCCGGGCCGCCGTCCACGGCCGGGCCCAGCGACACCTCGCCGCCCGCCTCCCGGACGCTCTGCGCGACGATCGACAGGCCCAGGCCGGAGCCGGGCAGCTGTCGCGAGGACGGCGAACGCCAGAACCGGTCGAACACGTACTGCAGTTCCTCCGGCGGAATGCCGGGGCCGTGGTCGCGGACGGTCAACACGCCCTGCTGGAGCCGGACTTCGATGGTGCCGCCGGGCGGGCTGTACTTGACCGCGTTGTCCAGCAGGTTGATCACCGCCCGTTCGAGCCCGGCGGCGTCGCCGTGCACGAACCAGGGGTCGGTCGCGGTCTCGAAGACCAGCCCCGGGCCGCGCAGCTTCGCCCGCTCGACCGCCCGCCCGGCGATCTCGTGCAGGGCCACCACGGTGGGGTTGTGGACCGGCTTGGGGGAGTCCGGGCGGGACAGCTGGAGCAGGTCCCCGATCAGGACGGTGAGCTCCTGCATCTGTGCCTTCATGTTGCCCAGCAGCTTGGTCTTGGTCGCGGCGGGCAGCGGGCGGCCCGTGTCGTTGCTGCGGATCAGCAGGTCGACGTTGGTGCGCAGCGAGGTGAGCGGGGTGCGCAGCTCGTGCCCGGCGTCGGCGATCAGACGGGTCTGCCGCTCGCGGGAGTTGGCGAGGGCGGTGCTCATCGAGTTGAAGGAGGTGGAGAGCCGGGCGATCTCGTCGTCCCCGTGCACGGGGATGGTGGTGCCGACCTCCTCGGTGCGGGCGATGTGCTCGACGGCGTCGGTGAGTTGGTCGACGGGCTTGAGCGCGGACCGGGCGACCACGCGGCCGGCGATGGCGGCGAGGATGATCCCGCCGAGGGCCACGCCGCCGAGGAGGAGGGCGAGCCGCTGGAGGGAGTCCTCGATGGGCTGGGAGGGGGTCGCCACCATGACGACGACGGGCACCTGGAAGCTGTGGTTCAGGGTCAGCCGGACGATCGCGGGGTCGCCGTTGGTGTACCGGCCGTCCCGGATGATCGACTGGCCCGGCTTGAGCCGGAATCCGGCGGCGTCCTCCGACGTGGTCACGATCGCCTTGGTCGCCCCGGGGGGCAGACAGACGCCCCCGGCCCCGCCCCGGAGGAACTGGGTGTCCCGGGGGACGGCTCCGCTGATGTCCGGGATGACGACGCCGCGCTGGTTCTCCAGCGCGGCTTCCGGGGTGGCGTAGCAGTCCAGGGAGTTCCTCCCGATCGGTGCTGCGGGAGCACCCGCCAGGTCCGCCCGGACCTGGTCGTACAGCTGCTTCTCCACGATGAACCAGCAGGCCAGCGCCGACAGGGCGATGGCCACCGCGACCGCGGCCGCGCTCAGGAAGGTGAGGCGGCTGCGGAGGGAGCGGGAGCGGAGCCAGTGGGAGAGGCGCCGGCGGCGGGGGACGCCGGGTGGAGCCAGTGGCGGGGGCGGGTAGGGCGTGGGGGAGGTCACGTGGTGGCGCCGGCGGCCGGGCGCAGGGCGTAGCCGACGCCGCGCACGGTCTGGATGAGGCGGGGCATGCCGCCCTGCTCGGTCTTGCGGCGCAGGTACATCACGTAGACGTCCAGGGAGTTGGAGGAGGGTTCGAAGTCGAAGCCCCAGACGGCCTTGAGGATCTGTTCGCGGGTGAGGACCTGGCGGGGGTGGGCGAGGAACATCTCCAGCAGCATGAACTCGGTGCGGGTGAGTTCGACGGGCTTGCCGGCGCGGGTGACCTCGCGGGTGGCGGTGTTCATCCGCAGGTCGCCGAAGGCCAGCACCTCGCTCTCGTCCTCGGCGGCGGCGCGGGCGGCGGCCTCGGTGGCGAGGGCGTTGCGGCGCAGCAGGGCGCGGACGCGGGCGAGCAGTTCGTCGAGTTCGAAGGGCTTGGCGAGGTAGTCGTCGGCGCCGACGTCCAGGCCGGTGACGCGGTCGCCGACGGCGTCGCGGGCGGTGAGCATCAGGACGGGGACGGTGTCGCCGCGGGAGCGCATCCGGCGGACGGCGGTGAGGCCGTCCATCCGGGGCATCATGATGTCCAGCAGGACGAGGTCGGGCCGGTCGCGTTCGACGGACTCCAGGGCCTCGTAGCCGTCGGTGGCGGTGGCGACCTCGTAGCCCTCGAAGGCGAGGCTGCTCTCCAGGGCGTCCCGGAGGGCGGGTTCGTCGTCGACCACGAGGAGCCGGGCGGAGGGGTGGCCGGCCTCGGCGGCGGTGCGGTCGTCGGCGGACGGGGTCATGGGCTGCTGCCCTTTCTCGTCGGGTGGAGGGCCTGCTGGGGGTACCGGGGGTAATTGTCCGTCTTACAGGTTCTGGCCGGCCTCCAGTTTCGGCAGAACCTGCTTGATGTCGTTGATCGGGATGGCGAAGCCGAGGCCGACGCTGCCGGCGCTGCTGCTGCCGCCGCCGGCGGTGGAGCTGGCGCCGCTGGGGGCGTACATCGCCGAGTTGATGCCGATGACCTGGCCGTTGGCGTTGATGAGCGGGCCGCCGGAGTTGCCGGGGTTGAGGGCGGCGTCGGTCTGGAAGGCCTTGTAGGTGGTGGTGCTGCCGCTGTTCTGCTGGGGGAGGTTGCCGCGCGTGCCGGGCAGGTTGGGCAGGCCGGGCAGGCTGGGGAAGCCGAAGCCGCCGTTGCTGCTGGTGGTGCCCTCGTCGAGCTGGACGGTGACGTCGCGGTTCTCGGCGCTGATGATGCCGGAGGTGACGGTGCCGGTGAGGCCGTCCGGGTTGCCGATGGCGACGACGGGGTCGCCGACGGCCACGCCGGAGGAGTCGCCGAGGGTGGCGGGGGTGAGGTTCTTGCCGCCGCTCGCGGTGATCACGGCGACGTCGAGGGACTTGTCGGTGCCGGTGACGGCGGCCGGGGCGGTGGAGCCGTCCTTGAAGGCGACGGTGATCTGGCCGCCGTCGGCGGCGGTGTCGATCACGTGGTAGTTAGTGAGGATCCGTCCGCTGGTGTCGAGGATGACGCCGGTGCCGGTGGTGGTGCCGTTGCCGTTCTTGACGGTGATCTGGACGACGCTCGGCGAGACGGCGGCGGCGATGGCCGGCACGTCGGCGCCGCCGTCGGAGCGGGCGGAGACGGGGCTGGCGACGGTGCTGGTGCGGGCGGCGGAGCCGTGCTGCTCGGCGGCGACGAACCCGCCGGTGACGCCGCCGATGACGGCGGCGACCGCGGCGACGGCGGTGACCAGGGCGAGCCGTCCGCGCAGCAGGCCGCGCCGGGCGCGGTTGCCGTGGCCGCCGTGGCCGCCGGGCTGGCCGGCGGTGGGCGGCTCGGGGGGCATGGGCGGGGGCGGGGTCGGGGAGTCGAAGCCGCCTGCCGAGTGGTCCTCGCGGTACCCGTAGGCGGTCGTGGCGGCGCTGCTGCCGAGGACGGTGCCCTCGACCACGCGGGGCTCGTACGGGCCGTACTGCTCGTCGTGGTGCTGCTGCTGTTCGCTCATGCCGACCAACGTCCGCCTGGTGGATGAGGATGGCATGAGAACCGGCTCAGAAGGGTCCGAGAAGCCCGTTGGGTTCTCATAAAGCCTGGTCAGGCGGTGTGCGGTGGCGGGTGGAGCGGAGTGCGCTACTCCGCTTCCCCGGTCGGGACCGCCGCGGAGCCGCCACAGCCGCAGGAACGGCGGATCACCAGGCGGGACGGGAACTTGCGGACCCGCTCGGTGTCCGATCCGGGCACCATCAGCGAGTCGTCGAGCACCAGGTCCACGGCGGCCCGGGCCATCGCGTCGCGGTCGGAGGCGACGGTGGTCAGCGGCGGGTCGGCGAGTGCGGCCTCGGGGACGTCGTCGAAGCCGGCCACCGCGAGGTCCTCCGGGACCTTCAGCCCGACCTCGCGGGCGGCCCGCAGCACGCCGATCGCCTGGTCGTCGGTGGAGCAGAAGATCGCCCGCGGCCGGTCCGGCGAGCGCAGCACCCCGAGCGCGACCTCGTACGCGCCGTAACGGTGGAAGGGCGCGTCGATCAGGTGGGGCTCGGTGGGCAGGCCGTGCGCGTCCATGGCGCGCTGCCAGCCCTCGACGTGGTCGATGACCGGGTCGCCGGGGACGGGGGACTCGACCGGGCCGCCGAAGCAGGCCACGTACGGGTGCCCGTGCACCTCCAGCAGGTGGCGGACGACGGCCTCGGCGCCGCCCACGTCGTCGGTGACCACCGCGACGTCGTCGATCGCCTCGGGGCGGCGGTGCAGCAGCACGACCTTGGCGCCCTCCATCGCGGCGAACTCCTCGGCGGCGCGCTGCGAGGGGCCCTGGCTGACCAGGATCAGGCCGGAGACGCGCATACCGAGGAAGGCCCGGACGTAGTGCACCTCGCGGTCGTCCACGTAGTCGGAGTTGCCGATCAGCACGAGCTTGCCGCGCTCGGAGGCCGCCCGTTCCACGGCGTGCGCCATCTCGGCGAAGAAGGGCTGGCGGGCGTCCGGGACGACCATGCCGATCAGGTTGGTCCGGCGGGAGGCCATCGCCTGGGCGACGCTGTTCGGCCGGTAGCCGAGCTGCTCGATCGCGGCGAGGACCTTCTCCCGGGTCGCGGGCGCGACCGGGCGCGGCCCGTTGTTGATGACGTAGCTGACGACCGCGGTCGAGGTACCAGCCAGCCGGGCTACATCGTCGCGCGTCACTTTGGCCACGGGGGGAGTCTACGCGTGTGGCGTGCGCGTCGGCAGTGGGACCTGGGGCTTCTGCGGGTGTCCGGGGGGTGCCGGGGGAGCGAACCGGACAAGCCGGGCGGGGGTGGCCCGCCCGGCCGTCGGTCAGGCCTCCAGCGGCGCCGAGGGGCGCTGGGCGAGCTCCGGGCGCTCGCCCTTCTCCGGCTTCTCCGGGACGACGAAGCGGTAGCCGACGTTGCGCACGGTGCCGATCAGCTGCTCGTGCTCGACGCCGAGCTTGGCGCGCAGCCGGCGGACGTGCACGTCCACCGTCCGGGTACCGCCGAAGTAGTCGTAGCCCCAGACCTCCTGCAGCAGCTGGGCCCGGGTGAAGACCCGGCCGGGGTGCTGGGCGAGGTACTTGATCAGCTCGAACTCCTTGAAGGTGAGGTCGAGCGCCCGGCCCTTGAGCTTGGCGGAGTAGGTGGCCTCGTCGACCGTGAGGTCGCCGTTGCGGATCTCCATCGGGCTGTCGTCGGTGCTGATGTGGAGCCGGCCGAGTGCGAGCCGCAGCCGGGCCTCGACCTCGGCCGGGCCGGCCGTGTCCAGCAGGACGTCGTCGATGCCCCACTCGGCGGTGACGGCGGCGAGGCCGCCCTCGGTCACCACCAGGATCAGCGGGCAGCCGATGCCGGTGGAGCGCAGCAGCTGGCAGAGGCTGCGGATCTGCGGCAGGTCGCGCCGCCCGTCGACCAGGATGACGTCCGCACTGGGGGTGTCCACCAGGGCGGATCCCTCGGCGGGGGCCACCCGGACGTTGTGCAGCAGCAGGCCGAGGGCCGGCAGCACCTCCGCGGAGGGTTGCAGAGCGTTGGTGAGGAGGAGGAGAGAACTCATACCCGGTAGTCCCCTTTCCGGGTCGTCGCGGTCGCGTTACGGCTGCCGCCACAGCCGGATGGCGCACGTGCTGAGGTCGGGGGGAGGTGGACGGACGCCCGAGGAGCGCCGGAGGGCCGGCCGGTGCGCAGGACGCGACGGCGCACGCGCCGAGGGTCCCGCAACCCTTGGCGCGCCGTTTCTGCCCTGTTCATCCCGCGAACCCTCCGGTTTGTTTCCGGTCCCGGGCGGCGGCCCGGGTGCCGGGTGGACACCCCGGCCGGCCGGGGCACGTCGTCGTGCCGCGTGGGGCGGGGCGGTTCCCGCGACGCGCCGGGGGTGGGCCGACGAATCGCAAGAATGTCCGTACTGGCGTCCTGAAAGCACAAAAGGACCCGGGGGCGACTCTGCCCGGATCCCTCTTGGACGTCGAGGATAGCCGACGGCCCTCCGCGCCGGGAGGGCTCGAATCCGGCGGTTCGCCCAATCCGGGCGCGCGCCGGGTGAGCCTGGACACAGCTTCGAGCCGTCCTCCGGGCCCCCTCGGCCAGGGCGATTGCCGCTCGTGGCGGCGGACACGCCATCATGGGACGCACATCGGCGGCGCCGTGCGAGTCCATCTTTCGGGTGGTCGGGCGGCCCGGTGGCGAGCCGGACCGGGGCACCGGGGCCGGGCGAGGACGACGAGAAGGGGTGGCCCCGATGGGTGCGACCACGGAGCCCGCGAGCGGCGCCCGGGTGCGCGGGACGATCCGCTACTGGGCGGCCGCGAAGTCCGAGGCCGGGCTGGCCGAGGAGCCGTACGAGGCGGTGACCCTGGCGGAGGCACTGGCACAGGCCAGGCGGCGGCACGCGGACCGGCCGAAGCTCGTCCAGTTGCTCGGGCACTGCTCCTACCTGGTCGACGGCTCCCAGGTCGGCGGCCGGGACCACACGACCGTGGCCCTCACCGAGGGCGGCACGGTCGAGGTGCTGCCGCCGTTCGCGGGAGGCTGAGCGGCGTGACGGACATGAACAACGCGAACCAGGGCGGCTACGGCGAGTGGCCGCAGCAGCCCCCGCCGCCCCAGCCGCCCTACCGGCATCCGCAGCAGCAGCCCCAGCCGCAGTACCCGCAGCACCCGCAGCCCCCGTACCCGCAGGCCCAGGCGCCGCAGCCGCCGTACGGCTACCCGGGGTACGGGCAGCCGCCGATGGACGACGCGGCGACCACGCTGCTGCCGCCCGTCCCCGCGATGGACGACGCCACGGCGACCACGCTGTTGCCGCCCGTGCCGCCGATGGACGACGCGGCCACCACGCTGCTGCCG
>NZ_JBHWIJ010000180.1:0-3312 GCF_042732255.1 Kitasatospora sp. NPDC059803
TTTTCCGCTCCGTTTCCGGCGCTTCGTTCATCCAACTCGCTGGTGTCTTCTGCGGCTTGACGCCCCGTCCGACGTTTCAAACTCTAGCCGATCCCTGCTCCGAAAAGCGAATCGGCCGCAATCCAATAAAACGAGCACGCCGAATAGGAACCAAGCCGCGACAAGACGCGACCCAGCCCGAACCGGGAAATGGTGTTTCAAAAGGATTGGCCGCCCCGGGACCGTCCGCGCCGATGCGTGTCCGGTGCTCCCTGCCGAGCGACTAGAGAACACTACCCCTGGCCGACGTCACGGGCAAGCCGCTGCCGGGGACGGTCCGGGTGCACAGGGCGCGGCCGGCTTTCACGTACTCGCCGTTGGGGTGGTCGTTGCCGGTCACCCAGTGGCGGGCGGTGGCCTCGTCGCGGCCGCCGTCGCGGTGGCGGCGGAGCAGGCGCTCCTCGCGGAGGGCGTCGTCGATGTCCACGTACCAGAGTTCGCGCAGCAGGCGGCGGGCCTCCGGCCACGGGGTGTCGGTGGAGGCGAGGTAGTTGCCCTCGGTGATGACGAGGCGGGTGTGCGGGCGGACGACGTGGCGGGCGGCGACCGGTTCGTCGAGGGTGCGGTCGAAGTCGGGGACGTAGATGTCCTGGAAGCGGTCGGCGGCGATGCGGCGCAGCAGGGCGACGTAGCCGTGGGCGTCGAAGGTGGCGGGGGCGCCCTTGCGGTGGGTCAGGGCGAGGCGGTCCAGCTGGGCGGCGGACAGGTGGAAGCCGTCGAGCGGGACGTACCCGGCGCTGCCGGGGCCTTCGGCGCGTTCGATCTCGGCGACGAGGTGCCGGGCCAGGGTGGACTTGCCGGCGGCGGGCGGGCCGGCAAGTCCGAGGATCGTACGGGCGTTGCTGCCCGGGCCCCGGAGGAAGCCGAGGGCGAGGGCGGTGAGGCGGTCCTCGTTCATGGCCGCACCCTACTCACCGCCGGCCCGGGTCTCACCGCTCGGCGAGGGCGGGCACTTCCAGGGTGAGGGTGCCGGCGTCGGCGTCGAGGACGGCGGGGACGCCGAGCGGGACGGTCAGGGTGGAGGGGCAGTGGCCGAAGCCGAGTTCCCAGATGACGGGTATGCCGAGCGGGCCGAGGCGGTCGAGCATGACGTCCCGGACGCGGTGGAGCCGTCCGCAGCCGTCCCAGGAGCCGAGTGCGATGCCGGCGACCCCGTCGAACGCGCCGGAGCGCAGGAACTGGGTGAGGAGCCGATCGAGCTGGTACGGGTGCTCGTTGACGTCCTCCAGGATCAGGATGCCGCCGGCGTAGGAGGGCCGGGCGGCGGGCGTGCCGCGCTCGGCCGCGAGGACGTGGACGCAGCCGCCCGCGGTGACGCCCCTGGCGCGGCCGGGGACGAGGGCGGTGGCGGTCGGTGAGGTGAGCACGGTGGTGGCCGTGGGCTCGAAGAGGGTGCGGCGCAGGTGCTCGGCGGTCGGTCCGTCGGCGATGAAGGAGCCGGCCGCGCTCATCGGCCCGTAGAGGGTGGCGATGCCGAGCCGCTGGGCGAAGGCCTCCTGGAGGGAGGAGACGTCGCTGAAGCCGATGAACGGCTTGGGCGGGACGGCGCGCATGGCGTCCCAGTCGAGCAGGTCGACCATGCGGTGGACGCCGTAGCCGCCGCGGGCACAGATGACGGCGTCGACGGTGGGGTCGAGCCAGGCGGACTGGAGGTCGGCGGCGCGGTCGGCGTCGGTGCCGGCGAGGTAGCCGAGGGTGGGGTGGGCGTCGAGGACGTGCGGGGCGACGGTGACCCGCAGGCCCCAGGAGCGGAGGATCGCGCAGCCGTCGGTGAGTCGCTGGGAGTCGATCGGGCCGCTGGGGGCGACGACGGCGATGTGGTCGCCGGGGCGCAGGTGCGGCGGGCGGGTCAGACCCTGGCCGGGCGTGGTCGGGTGCTGGTCCATGGGCCGGGACGCCTTTCGGGGGAGGCCGGGTACGGGCGGCCTCGGTGTGGTCGAGGCCGCCCGGTGACGATATGCCCCCGTTTCGACGGGCCGATGTCCGCGAGCCGACGTCTTCGGGCCGAAGGTGCGCCGGAGGTACGCCGAAGGTACGCCGGAGGTGCCCCGACGGTGCGGGGCGGTTCTTCAGATCGCCCCCATCACCTTCCTGACCTCGTCGAGGGTGGCGTCGGCGACGGCGTTGGCGCGTTCGGCCCCGTCGCGCAGGACCTGGCGCAGGTGGCCTCGGTCGGCGGCGAGTTCGGCACGGCGGGCGCGCAGGGGGCGGAGGTACTCGTTGACGGAGTCGGTGACGGTGCGCTTGAGCGCGGCGGCCCCGCCGTCGCCGAGTTCCTCGGCGATCTCCTCGGGTGCGCGGTCCTGGCAGAGCGCGGCGAGCAGGACGAGGCTGGAGACCTCGGGCCGGTTGGCCGGGTCGTAGTCGATCCGGCGGTCGGCATCGGTCCTGGCACCGCGGATGATCCGGGCGGTCTCGTCCTCGGTGGCGCCGAGGGGGACGGAGTTGCCCCGGCTCTTGCTCATCTTGCCGCCGTCGGTGCCGAGCAGCAGCGGGGCATCGGAGAGCAGTGCGCGGGGGGTGGGGAAGACGGCGCCGCCGTCGGCGTGCGGGTAGCGCTCGTTGAAGCGGCGGGCGATGGTGCGGGCGACTTCGAGGTGGGGCAGCTGGTCCTGGCCGACCGGGACGAGGTTCGCCTTGCAGAAGAGGATGTCGGCGGCCTGGTGGGCGGGGTAGGTGAACATCAGCCCGTTGACGGCGGACTGGCGGGAGTGCGCGATCTCGTCCTTGACGGTGGGGTTGCGGTTCAGTTCGGCGACGCTGACCAGGCTGAGGAAGGGCAGCAGCAGCTGGTTGAGGGCGGGGACGGCGCTGTGCGCGAAGATCGTGGCGCGGTCGGGGTCGAGGCCGGCCGCGAGGTAATCGAGGACGAGGTTCTCGGTGTGCTCGGCGAGCCGGTCGGCGATGTCCCGGTCGGTGATGACCTGGTAGTCGGCGATCACGACGAACATCTCGACGCCCTGGTTCTGGAGCTGGACGCGGTTGTGCAGGGTGCCGAAGTAGTGGCCGAGGTGCAGCGGTCCGGTGGGGCGGTCCCCGGTGAGGACGCGGTGGCCGGCCGGGTCGGCGGTGAAGGTGGCGGTGGTGGCCACGGACGGGGTCGTCGAGGTCGTCGGGGTCGTCGCGTTGGTCGCGGTCGTCGCGGTGGTCATCGGGTTTCTCCTCGGTACGGCGGCGGTGGCGGCCGTCCGGGGCGGGGGCCCGTTCCGTGGGAAACGCGAAAGGGCCGTCCATTCCGGACGGCCCTGGTCGAGCGGGTGGGGTGGCCGTCCC
>NZ_JBHWIJ010000180.1:3322-17691 GCF_042732255.1 Kitasatospora sp. NPDC059803
GGGGGGCCGCGTGGGGGGGCAACCCGCCCCGGGGGCCACAACGCGGCGCCCCGGGGGGGGGGGGGGGGGGGGGCCCCCCCCCGCGCCCCCCCCCCCAGCACTGGCCCGCGTAAAGCTTCATGCGGTCGAGGATAGCGTCGATGCCCGGCGGCGTGGTCGGTTTTCGGCGCTCCCGGTCCTCCCGGCCCTCTCGGTCCTCTCAGTCCTCGACGACCAGCGCGGGGGTGTCCTTGCGCAGCGTCTCGCCACGGAAGAACTCCGGCCGGGCCAGCCCGTAGCAGGTCATCAGGACGGCGCCGAGCAGCAGGATGCCGACGCCGATGACGAACACCGAGCCGATGCCGAAGACGGCGCCGCTGCCGTAGTCCGGGCTCCAGGCGTCGGTGAGGGTCTGCAGGAAGACCCCGCTCAGCAGCACGCCGCCGAGCAGCGGGGCGATGCCCTTGAGGAACAGGTCGCGGGGGCCGGTGCGCAGCGAGCGGCGGAAGTACCAGACGCAGGCGAACGCGGTCAGCGCGTAGTAGAAGCAGATCATCAGGCCGAGCGCCAGGATGGTGTCCTGGACGACGTTCTCGCTGATCAGGCTCATGCCGACGTAGAAGACGGCGGTGGCGATGCCGGCCGCGACGGTGGCGTACCCGGGGGTGCGGAAGCGCGGGTGGACGGCGCCGAAACGCGGCGGCACGGCGCGGTAGGCGCTCATCGCGAGCAGGGTGCGGGCCACCGGGATGAAGGTGGTCTGGAGGCTGGCGGCGGCGCTGGCGACGACGGCCAGGAAGAGCAGGACGCTCCACGGCGAGCCGAGGACCGGGCGGGCGAGCGCGGCGAAGACGTTGTCGGAGGTCTCCGGGTTGCTGAGGCCGGAGCCGGTGGAGCCGACGCCCGCGAACATCTGGGCGGAGATCGCGACCAGCAGGTACGAGCCGACCAGGGTGACCATGGAGACCATCGCGGCGCGGCCGGGGGTCTTGGCGCTGCCGAGGGTCTCCTCGTTCATGGTGAGGCAGGTGTCCCAGCCCCAGTACATGAAGATCGACAGCGACAGGCCGGCGGTGAAGGCGCTGAAGGAGCTGACCTGGAGCGGGTTGAGCCAGGAGAACGAGAAGCCGATCGAGTCGGGCAGGTCGCCGGCGGCGGCCTTGCCGATGGCGATGGCCGAGAAGAGCACCAGCACGGCGAGTTGGAGGCCGACCAGGCTGTACTGGAACCACTTGGTGGCGGTCATCCCCCGGTAGCTCATCGCGGTGGCGCCGGCGATCAGCAGGACGACGGTGAGCAGGTGGACGGCCTGGTTCTGGTCGAGTTCGGCGACCCAGCTCCTGCCGGTCATCTCGCCGAGCATCAGGTAGAGGAAGTCGGTCGCGACCCCGGCCAGGTTGGACAGCACGATGATGGTCGCGACGGTCAGGCCCCAGCCGGCCATCCAGCCGACCCGGGGGCCGAAGGCCTTGACCGTCCAGGTGAAGGACGTGCCGCAGTCCGGGAAGTCCTTGTTCAGCTCCTTGTAGGCGAACGCGACGAGCAGCATCGGCAGGAAGCCGGCCAGGAACACGGCGGGCATCTGGACGCCGACCGCCGTGACGGTCGGCCCGAGTGTCGCGGTCAGGCAGTAGACCGGGGCGACCGTGGAGACGCCCAGGACCACACTGCCCAGCAGGCCCACCGAGTTGCCCCGTAGACCCTTGTCCCCCGCTCCCCCAGCTGTCCCCTGGTCGGGGACTCCACCACTGATGCCACTGACCGGGGCACCCTGCGGAGCGTCGGGCGCCATTGCCCGGCCGCTGCTTCCGTGCTCTGAGAGCTGCTGATCAAACACCAGCGCACCCTAGGCGCGAGCATGGAAGGTTGAGTAGACCAACCCTTGGTGATCTAAACCACTTGCTTCGATTCGTTCTCGGCGAAGGCCATCAAGGTGCAGCATTAACGGCGCGTTAAGCGGTGTACCTTGGTTTCAAAGGATCAGGGTCAAGAGAATTTCTCCCTTATGTCAAGGTTTGAGATGGTTCGCCCTCGGCCCGGACGGGCCACTACGCCCCCCTCGGACGCTTCAGATAGGTTTGCCTCACCTAACCTCGATTCGAAGGAGCGTCGCGTGGCCCCCCACCTCGACGACCTGGTCCTCGTCCCCCGCGCCCCCTCCCGCCGCAGGTTCCTCTCCGTCGGGATCGCCGGTGGGGCGGCCCTCGGCCTCGGCGGACTGCTCACCGCCTGCGGCAGCTCCGGCGGCTCGGGCGGCAACGGCGGCTCCGGCGGCGCGACCCCCGGCACCGGCGGCGCATCGCCCGACCAGAAGTCGGTCAAGCAGGGCGGCGACGACTACGCCACCGTGATCGAGAAGATGAAGGGCTTCGGCACCGACGCCGCCCCCGGCGTCTACCCGCGCACCGTCAAGCACGCCATGGGCGAGACCGTCATCCCCGCCAAGCCCACCCGGGTCGTGGTGCTGGACACCGGCGAACTCGACAACGTCGTCGCACTCGGCATCCAGCCGGTCGGCATCGTCTACACCGACGGCTCCAAGTCCCTGCCGTCCTACCTCAAGGACAAGGCCGGCAACCCGGCCAACGTCGGCACCATCAACAGCCTCAACCTGGAGGCCATCGCCGCGCTCAAGCCCGACCTGATCCTCGGCAGCCAGCTGCGCGCCCAGGACCAGTACGCGCAGCTGTCCAAGATCGCGCCGACCGTCTTCTCGCTGCGCCCCGGCTACCCCTGGAAGCAGAACTTCCAGCTCAACGCCAGCCCGTTCGGCCTGGAGGCCGAGGCCAAGACCCAGCTCGACGCGTACCAGGCGGCCGCCACCGCGATCGGCGCCAAGCTCGGCGACAAGCGGCCCACCATCACGCCGCTGCGCTTCATGCCCGGCCGGACCCGGCTGTACGCCGAGCTGTCCTTCATCGGCACCATCCTCACCGACATCCCGCTGCCGCAGCCCAAGATCGAACAGGTCAAGGAACTCGCGGTGGAGGTCAGCCCGGAACAGATCGACAAGGCCGACGCCGACTGGATCTTCTACGGCGTGTACGGCAGCCCCAGCTCCACCAACCAGGACGCGGTGCTCGGCGGCGCGCTCTGGAAGACCCTCGGCGCGGTCAAGTCCGGTCAGGCCCGGCCGGTTTCGGACGAGACCTGGTTCCTCGGGCTCGGTGTCATGGCGGCCAACGCGGTGCTCGCCGACCTCAAGGGCTTCGTCGCGCCCGGCACTTGAGCCGACACGGGGTGTAGGGGCGGGCAGTGGTCTCGCGCACACCCCCGGAATTGATGCTTGGAGCTGGTCGCGCGGTGCGGGAGGATCATCCGGACCGTCCGCCGAAGGGCCCGTGCCGATGACCTCGCTCCACCCCGCCGCAACCGACCCGTCCCTGCCCGGCCCGCCCGGGGACAGCGCCGGATCCGCGCCCCCGCACGCCGCACGCTGCTCCATCGCGACGGCCGCCGAGACCGGCCCGGCCGGCACTCCGGGCGCCGCCCCGTCCGGCACCGCCGGCGGGCCGCGCCAGGCCGGCGGCTCACGCCACGACTCGGTGCCGCAGCCACGCGGACGGGAGGACGGCGCGGGGGACGGCGGACTCGCGGCGGCGAGGGGCGAGGCGGCTGCGGACGATCCGACCACCTCGCGGCTGCGGGCGGCGCTCGCCGACCGGCTGCGGGCCGCCCGCGCCCAAGGCCGCTCGGTCGCCGACCTGGCGGCCGCGTGCCGGCGATCGGCTACGGAAGTCCGGGCGCTGCTGGGCGAGAGCGCCGAGGACGAGGACGGCGAGGACGGCGAGGTCCATGAAGGCGGCGCGGGCGGCGCGGGTGTTGAGCACCGTGGAGACGTTCCGGGTGGCGGGGCCGAGGCCGTGGGCGGGCGGACCGGGGCCGGGGTCGGCAGGTTCGGCCGGCCGGCCGTCGCGCCCGAGGGCGACCGGGCCGTGCCCGTGCTGCGCGCGGCGCGCGAGGAACTCCGGGCCGCCGGCTCCCGGCGCCCCGCGCCCTCGCGCCGGCTGCGCCGGATGCACCCGCAGGCCGACGCGACCGGGCAGGGGGCGGCCGCACGGGAGACGGCCGCGACCGAACCGATCGGGACAGCACCTACGACACCCATGACCTCCGCCGCTCTCCCAGCCGAGGTCTGGGCGGCAGCCGCACCCGGTTCAGGTGAACTCATCGGAGGCACCGGGGCGGTGACGGCTCCGTCGGCCACCGCCCCCGAGGCGGCGCGGGCCGAGACACCGCTCGGCATCCTGATCGGCGGCAGCCCGAACCAGCCCGAGGCCGTCGGCCGCCCGGAGGAGCGGGCGCCGGTCCGGGTGACGGCGGAACCGGTCCGGATCGGCCGCGGCACCAGCCTGATCGTGCTGCCCTCCTGGCGCGCCGCCATCGCCGTCTCGGTGCCGACCGAGCAGCTGCTGTCCGCCACCGGGCTCGCCTTCGAGCAGTTGGCCGACGCGCAACTGACCGTGCTGATGAACCCCTGCGCGCTGCACGACCGGGAGCTGGACCTGCACGGTTGGGAATCCGGCCCGGGCGGGCGGGCGCGACGCGGCGGGCGCCCGTAGGGGCGTGCGTTCGTAGCAGCGTGTGGCCGTAGCAGCGCGCTTTTGGGGCCCGCCGGTGACGGTCAGGAGACGGCGGTCAGGGGATCGCGGTCGGCCGTGCGTCGGGGAGCGGTCAGCGGGTGGCCGTCAGCGGGTGGCCGGGGCGTTCGGGATGAAGCCGAGGTCGACGGGTACCGGGGGGCGCCCATCGACGGCCCAGCCCTCGCGGACGGCGGCCAGCAGCTCCGGCAGCCGGGGCGGCCAGAGCGCGTCGGCGTGCTCGTCCGCCAGGTCGGCCGGGGTCCACCAGCGCCAGTCGAGGATCCGGTCCTCGGCGTGCACCGCGCTGACGTCACCGACCGGGCCGCGGTGCGGTCCGCCCGTGAGGTAGATGTGCTCGTGCTGACGGACCGGGGTGCCGTGCCAGGTGAAGTCGTGTTCCCAGGTGCAGAGCAGCGGGCCCGGTTCGAGGTCACTCCAGCCCGTCTCCTCCCAGAGTTCGCGCCGGGCGCCGGTCCACGGGGTCTCGCCGGGTTCCAACCCGCCGCCCGGCATGGTCCAGTGGACGCCGACCTCGTCGTTGTCCGAACGGAGCAGGAAGACCGAGCCGTCCTCGTCCAGGACCACCGTGCGAGCCGCCTGCCGGGGGACACGTGTACGGAGTCTCAGCAGATTTCGCATCGGATCACTCTCCCAGCACCCGGCCGGGCCGTCGAGCGGGTTTGACGCGCCAAAAGCCGCCGACGCCGCCCCGCCCGGGCCTTACCCTGACGGCCATGCCCGTACCCGCGATCCTCTTCCCCGCCGACCCGCTCAACCCGCGTCGGCCCGACCCGCACTTCGCCTGGGAGGCCAGGCTGCTGCGGGAGTTGGGCGGCGAGCACCACCTGGTCGACCACGACGCGCTGCTCGCCGGGCACGCCGAGCAGGCGGTCCGGCGGGTGCCGCAGGACCGGGGTCCGCTCTGGTACCGGGGCTGGATGCTTCCGTCCGCCCGCTACACCGGCTTCGCCACCGCGCTCGCCGCGCGCGGCTGCGCCCTGCTGACCAGCCCCGCCGGCTATGCGACGGCACACGAACTGCCAGGCTGGTACGACGTGTTCGAGGGGGCGACTCCGCCCAGTACGTGGATCCCCACCGCCGCTTCCGCGGTGCCCGGGCCGGAAGAGCTGGCGGCCGCCGCGGCCCGGCTCGGCGGGAGCGGGCCGGCGATCGTCAAGGACTACGTGAAGTCGCGCAAGCACGAGTGGCACGAGGCCTGCTACATCCCCGAGTTGGCCGATCTGGCGAGCGTCGGGCGGGTGGTGGCGCGGTTCGTCGAGCTCCAGGGCGAGTTCCTGACCGGCGGGGTGGTGCTGCGGCGGTACGAGGAGTTCGAGCGGCCGGCCGACGGGCCGGGCGGCAGCTCGGGCGACGACTTCGGCGAAGGATCGGGGGAAGGATCGGGCGACGACTCGGGCGGAGGGTCGGATGTCCGTTCGGGCCGTGGGAGCCGGCGGGCCGTGGAGGCGCGAGTGTGGTGGCTGGACGGCGAACCCGTCCTGGTCGGGCCGCACCCCGACGCACCCCACCACGATGTCGAACCCGACCTCACCGACGTCCGCCCCCTGGTCCGGATGCTCGGCTGCCGCTTCGTCACCACCGACCTCGCCAGCCGGGCCGACGGCTCCGGCTGGCGCGTGGTCGAGGTCGGGGACGGACAGGTCAGCGACCTGCCGCACGGGATCGACGCCACCGGCCTGCTGGCCTCGCTGATCGCGGGCAGTCGGCTACCCCGCGGCGACGGCCTCGACCGCCGGATGGCCGTCCGCGATGAACGCCTGCCAGAGCCGGGCGTACGTGCCGCCCCGGGCGAGCAGTTCGGTGTGCGTGCCGTCCTCGACCACCCGGCCGTGGTCCAGCACGACGACCCGGTCGGCGCGCTCGGCGGTGGTCAGCCGGTGGGCGATGACCAGCGTGGTGCGGCCGCCACTGAGCCGGTCCGCGGCCTGGTTGACCACCGCCTCGGTGGCCAGGTCGAGCGCCGCGGTCGCCTCGTCGAGCAGCAGGACGTCCGGATCGACCAGTTCGGCCCGGGCCAGCGCGATCAACTGCCGCTGGCCGGCCGAGAGGTTGCGGCCGCGACCCGCGACCTCGTGGTCGTAGCCGCCGGACAGCCTGACGATCATGTCGTGCGCGCCGACCGCCCGGGCCGCCGCCTCCACCTCGGCCGGCGAGGCGTCGGGCCGGCCGTACGCGATCGCCTCGCGCACCGTGCCCGCGAACAGGTACGCCTCCTGCGGCACCACGCCCAGCCGGTGGCGGTACTGCGCCAGGTCGAAGCGGGTGAGGTCGACCCCGTCCACCCGCACGGTGCCCTCCGTCGCGTCGTAGAACCGGGCGACCAGCTTCACCAGCGTCGACTTGCCGGCGCCGGTCTCGCCCACCAGCGCCACCGTCTGCCCGGCCGGAATGTGCAGGTCCACACCGGTCAGCACGTTCGGGGCGCCGTCCGCACCGCCGTTGTAGGCGAAGCCGACACCCTCGAAGGAGATCTCGCCGCGCAGCCCCTCGGGCACCGGCACGGGGTCGGCCGCCTCGGCCGTGGCGGTCGGGGTGCGCAGCAGCTCCCGGATCCGGCCGAGGCCCACCGAAGCCTGCTGGTAGCCGTCGAACACCTGGGACAGCTGGTTGACCGGCGCGAAGAACAGATCGATGTACAGCAGGTACGCGACCAGCGCGCCGACCGTCAGCGTCCCGGCGTCGACCCGGGCCGCGCCCACGATCAGCACCAGCGCGGCGGCCACGCTGGAGAGGAACTGGACGAACGGGAAGTACAGCGAGATGTACAGCTGCGCGCGCACCCGGGCCTCGCGGTAGGCGACGCCCCGGGCGACGAAGCGGTCCGTGTTGGTGTCCAGGCGGCGGAAGGCCTGGACGATCCGCATGCCCGCCACGTTCTCCTGGAGATCGGCATTGACGGTGCTGATGAGGTCCCGGGACAGCTCGTACTGGTCCCTGGACTTCCGGCGGAACACCAGCGTCGCGATCACCAGCAGGGGCAGCACCGCGAAGACCACCAGGGCCAGGCCGGCGTCGATGATCAGCAGCGCGGCGAAGATCCCGCCGAAGGTCAGCAGGCTGACCACGGCCGTGACCACGCCGGTCTGCAGGAAGGACGTCAACGAGTCCAGGTCGGTGGTCATCCGGGTCATGATCCGGCCGGACAGCTCGCGCTCGTAGTAGTCCAGGCCGAGCCGGTTGAGGTGGGCGAAGATCTTGAGGCGGAGCATGTAGAGCACCCGCTCACCGGTACGGCCGCTGACCCGGTTCTCGGCGCTCTGCACCAACCAGTCCAGCAGCACCACCACCAGCGCGGCGAGCGCGGCCACGGCGACCCCCGACATCAGGGCCTTGCTGACGCCCTGGTCGATGCCGTGCCGGATCAGCACCGGCAGCACCAGGCCGGAAGCCGCGTCGAGCGCGACGAGCAGCAGGGCCAGGGCGAGCGGGACGCGGAAGGGGCGCAGCAGCCGGCGGAGGGTGAAGTCCGGGTCACCGGCCTCGGCCTCGGCGCGCGGGACCGCCGGGAAGTCGGCGGCCGGCGGGAGGGCCGCGACCCTGGCCAGCAGGTCGGGGTCGGCGGTGCGGGCCGCCTTGACCAGGGCGGGGGTGGGGAGGTCGGGGGCGGCGGGTTGCGAGGCGACGGGTTCCGGGGCCGGGGCCTGCGTGGGGGTCGGTTCGTCGACCTGCTCGGAGGTGGACCGCGCCTCGGTCTGCTCGGCGGTCTGCTCAGCGGTCCGCTGCTCGGGGGCCTGCTGCCCGGCTGGCTGCTCGGGGGTCTGCGGAGAGGTCTGCTCGACAGTCTGCGGGGCCTCGGACGACCGGGGTGTGCGGTCGGCCTCGGGGTCGGTGATCAGAGCCCGGTACTGGGGACATCGGGCGTCGAGTTCCTCGTGCGTGCCGATGTCCAGCAGCCTGCCGTGATCCAGGACGGCTATCCGGTCGGCGAGCTGCAGGGTCGAGCGGCGGTGGGCGATCAGCAGCGTGGTGCGGCCGGTCATCACCGAACGCAGCGCGTCGTGGATCTCCGCCTCGACCTGCGGGTCCACCGCCGAGGTGGCATCGTCCAGCAGCAGGATCCGGGGGTCGGTGAGGATCGCCCGGGCCAGCGCGATCCGCTGGCGCTGGCCTCCGGAGAGGGTCAGGCCCTGCTCGCCGACCTTGGTCTCGTAGCCGTCCGGCAGCGCGCGGACGAACTCGTCGGCCTGGGCGGCCCGCGCGGCCGCCACGACCTGCTCGTCCGTGGCGTCCGGACGACCGTAGGCGATGTTGGTGCGGACCGACTCGGAGAACAGGAAGCTCTCCTCGGGGACGATGCCGACCGCCGACCGGACCGAGTCCAGGGTGAGGTCGCGCAGGTCGTGGCCGTAGAGGCGGACGGCGCCGGCCGCCGGGTCGTAGAAGCGCGGCACCAGCTGCGCCACCGTCGACTTGCCGGAGCCGGAAGCCCCGACCAGGGCGAGGGTCTCGCCGGGGGCCAGCTTCAGGCTGAGGCCGTGCAGGACGGGGGCGGGGTGCTCGGGGTCGTAGCGGAACTCGACCTGGTCGAACTCCAGGGCGACATCGGAGGCTCGGGGGCCTGCGGTGGCACGGGTGTCTGCGGTGACGCGGGGGCCTGCGGTGCTGCCTTCACGGACGCCGGTGGCGGCGCCTTCGCGGGTGCCGTCCCCGGTGAGGTCCAGGGTGAGCGCGTCCGGGCGCTCCTGGACCAGCGGGCGCTCGTCGATCAGCTGGAGGACGCGCTCCACGCCGGCCCGGGCCTGCTGGCCGACCGTGATGACCATGGTGAGCATCCGCACCGGTCCGGTCATCTGCGCGACGTAGGTGGAGAAGGCCACGAAGGTCCCGAGCGACACCTGGCCGTCGACGGCCAGCCAGCCGCCGAAGGCCAGCACCGCGACCTGCGCGAGCGCCGGGACGGCCTGCATCGCCGGGTTGTAGCGGGCGTTGAGCCGGATCGACCGGAGCCGGGCCGCGAACAGGTTGCGGGAGGCCCGCTCCAGCTTGTCCAGCTCCTGCGCCTCCTGACCGAAGCCCTTGACCACCCGGACACCGCCGATCGCGCCGTCCACCACACCCGCGACGGCGGCCGCCTCCTGCTGGGCGGCCCAGGTGGCGGGGAAGAGTCGCTTCCGGCTGAGGACGGTGATCCACCACAGCGCGGGGGCCATCACCAGGGCTATCAGGGTGAGCGGCGGGGAGAGCCAGACCATCACGGCCAGCGACATGACGAACATCAGCAGGTAGCCGGTCATCATCGGCAGCATCGAGAGCAGGCCGTTGATCAGCTGGAGGTCGGAGGTCGCGCGCCCGACCACCTGGCCGGTGTCCAGCCGGTCCTGGCGGTGGCCGTCGAGCCGGCCGAGCGAGCGGAACAGGTCGCTGCGCATGTCGTGCTGGACGTCCAGGGCGAGCTGGCCGCCGTAGTAGCGGCGGACCTGGGTGCAACCGAAGACGACGACGGCGGCGAGCAGCAGCACCACCGCCCAGGGGACCAGCGAACGGGTGTGCGCGGTGATGACGTCGTCGATGATCAGCTTGGTGACCAGCGGCACCAGCGAGGTGACGGCCATGCCGACGAGCGAGGCGCCGAAGGCGAGCAGCACGCTGCGGCGGGAGCGCCAGCAGTAGCCGACCAGGCGGCGCAGCCAGCCGACGGCCTGCGGGTCGTTGCCGTCCGGCTGCGGGTGGGCGCCGTCCGGCTGCGGGCTCGCGCCGGGGGCCGGTGAGCCGCTCGGGGATTGCTCCGCCGTGGATCCGTGAGTCTCAGGCATATTTAGGGATGCTAACCATTTCATCGGGTGGCCGCCATGGCGTTTCCGGCCCGGATGGGGCCGGAGCGGGCCGGGGCGGCCCGGATCGTCCGGTCCGGCGGACTGGCCAACAGCCTGCGGCCTGCGGTGATTCCCGGCCGAACGAACGCACGGCCCGCCGACCCGCCCGCCTCCAGGGTCGCCCGCCTCCGGGGTCGCCTGCCTCCAGGGTCGCGGACGGGCCGCCGAAGGCCCAGCGGCCCGGGGCGGGCGGGCGCCGTCCTTTGGTCCTAGACCTCCGGCCTCAGGGTCGAACCGCCAACCCTCGGGCCTGGACTGCCGAGCGGGCCGTCCGGGTGCGCAGGACTCAGGCCTGCGCGGACACCGACTCGGCCGCCGCCGCGAAGGCGCCGTGGGCGAGGGCATGCAGCAGGACGGCCATGCCGTCGCGCTGGAGGCCGGAGCGCTCGTCCTGGGCGGGGCCCGGGCCGAGGCTGTGCGGGGTCGAGTTGATCAGGCCGAAGACCGCGTGGACGGCGGCCCTGGCCACCGGTTCGGCGGCGGGGCCCGTCAGCTGCGGATAGACCTGCCGGACCACGTCCACCCAGAGCTCGACATAGCCGCGCTGGAGCCGACGGACGGTGCGGCGGTCCTCCTCCTTGAGGTTCAGCAGCTCACGGTCGTGGAGGGTGATCAGGTCGCGGTCGTCGAGGGCGAAGTCGACGTGGCCGCCGATCAGCGCGTCCAGCGCGGCGGCCGGACCGTCGCCGCCCCCCGCCCGGCGCCGCCCCTCCTCCAGCAGGCGCTCACTGATGCCGATCAGCAGATCGGCGAGCATCGCGTCCTTTCCGGCGAAGTGGCGGTAGAGCCCGGGGCCGCTGATGCCGACGGCCTTGCCGATCTCGTCCACACCCACCCCGAGGAAACCCCGGGCCGCGAAGAGTCGCGCGGCCTCCCGACGGATCTGGTCGCGGCGTGGGAGCGCGGAGGCTGCGGGGGCGTTCGGCATGCTGCCCATCGTAGACAGTGGGGTTATCGGCCGTTAACCTGGGCGCGTAAGTTAACGTTAATTAACGTGGGGTCCATGGGCGCACCGCATCCGGCCGCCCGCCTGGTGCCGAGGGCAAGGGAGCTCTTGGGAATGGTCATCTCAACCGCCGGTGTACCCACCGGCGTCCATGGCAGCACAGCGGCCGGCACCACGGCGGCGCCAGGTGCCGTACCGCCGGGAGCCGCTGCTCCCGCGCCCCGGCTCGGCACCGCGGTCGACCCGGGCTCCACCGCCTACCGCGCCAACACCGAGGCACACCGGGCCCTGGTCGCCGAGCTGCGCGAGAAGCTCGACGCGGCGGCCCTCGGCGGCGGCGCCAGGGCCCGCGCCCGGCACACGGCGCGCGGCAAGCTGCTCCCCCGCGACCGGGTGGACGCCCTGCTCGACCCGGCCTCGCCCTTCCTGGAACTGGCCCCGCTGGCCGCCGACGGGATGTACGACGGGGCGGCGCCCGCGGCCGGGGTGATCGCGGGCATCGGCCGGGTCGCCGGGCGCGAGGTGGTGGTGGTCGCCAACGACGCCACCGTCAAGGGCGGCACCTACTACCCGATGACCGTGAAGAAGCACCTGCGCGCCCAGGAGGTCGCGCTGGAGAACCGGCTGCCCTGCGTCTACCTGGTGGACTCCGGCGGCGCCTTCCTCCCCATGCAGGACGAGGTCTTCCCGGACCGCGACCACTTCGGCCGGATCTTCTACAACCAGGCCAGGCTCTCCGCCGCGGGCATCCCGCAGATCGCCGCCGTGCTCGGTTCCTGCACGGCCGGCGGGGCGTACGTCCCGGCGATGAGCGACCAGGCCGTGATCGTCCGCAACCAGGGCACGATCTTCCTGGGCGGGCCACCGCTGGTGAAGGCCGCCACCGGAGAGGTGGTCACCGCCGAGGAACTGGGCGGCGGTGACCTGCACTCCCGCACCTCGGGGGTGACGGACCACCTGGCCGAGGACGACGCCCACGCCCTCTCCATCGTCCGCACGATCGTGGCCGGGCTCGGCCCGCGCTCGGCCAGGCCGTGGCCGCTCACCCCGGTCGAGCCGCCGGCCGTGGACCCGGCCGGCCTGTACGGGGCCGTCCCGGTCGACCCGCGCACGCCCTACGACGTGCGCGAGGTGATCGCCCGGCTGGTCGACGGCAGCCGGTTCGCCGAGTTCAAGGCCGAGTACGGCGCGACCCTGGTCACCGGCTTCGCCCGGATCCACGGCCACCCCGTCGGCATCGTCGCCAACAACGGCGTGCTGTTCTCCGAGTCGGCCCTCAAGGGCGCCCACTTCATCGAGTTGTGCGACCAGCGCGGCATCCCCCTCCTCTTCCTGCAGAACATCACCGGGTTCATGGTCGGCCGGCAGTACGAGGCGGGCGGCATCGCCAAGCACGGCGCCAAGATGGTCAACGCCGTCGCCAGCACCCGCGTCCCGAAGCTGACCGTGGTGATCGGCGGCTCGTACGGAGCCGGCAACTACTCCATGTGCGGCCGGGCTTACTCACCTCGCTTCCTGTGGATGTGGCCGGGCTCGAAGATCTCCGTGATGGGCGGCGAGCAGGCGGCGTCCGTCCTCGCCACCGTCCGCCGCGACCAGTTGGAGGCCCACGGCGAGCAGTGGCCGGCCGAGGCGGAGGAGGAGTTCAAGCGCCCCGTCCGCGAGCAGTACGAGCGCCAGGGCAACGCCTACTACGCCACCGCCCGCCTCTGGGATGACGGCGTGATCGACCCGATGGACACCCGCACCGTCGTCGGCCTCGCCCTCACCGCCTGCGCCAACGCCCCGCTCCCGCCGCCCGGCCCGTACGGGGTCTTCCGGATGTGACCCCGCCCCGGCGGGTGTGACCCGCCCCCTCCCACGCGACCTCTCCTCTCCTGTCGGTGTGACCCCGCTCCTGCGGGCGTGACTCCCGCGGCGCCGGCGCACCCGGGCCGGCGCCCTCCTCTCCACCGCCGCCACCCCGCCGCCACCTCCTTCGTACGGCTCCCCTCGACCCGGAGGAACGCCTCCCATGTTCGACACAGTTCTGGTCGCCAACCGCGGCGAGATCGCCCTCCGGGTGATCCGCACCCTGCGGCGGCTCGGCGTGCGCTCGGTCGCCGTGTTCAGCGACGCCGACGCCGACGCGCCGCACGTCCGCGAGGCCGACGTCGGCGTCCGGCTCGGCCCGGCCGACCGCAGCGACAGCTCGGCGGCCGAGACCTACCTGCGCACCGACCAGATCCTCGCCGCCGCCCGCCGCACCGGGGCCCAGGCCGTCCACCCCGGTTACGGCTTCCTCGCCGAGAACGCCGGCTTCGCCCGCGCCTGCGCCGACGCCGGCCTCGTCTTCATCGGGCCTCCTCCCGGTGCGGTCGAGCTGATGGGTGACAAGATCAACGCCAAGGAAGCCGTCCGAACCGCCGGCGTTCCGGTGGTCCCCGGCAGCCAGGCCACCGCGCCCACCGACGGGGATCTCCTCGCCGCCGCCGACGAGATCGGCTACCCCGTCCTGCTCAAGCCGTCCGCCGGAGGCGGTGGCAAGGGCATGCGCCTCGTGCGGGACCGCGCCGACCTGCCCACCGAGATCGCCGCCGCCCGCCGCGTCGCCCGGACCGCCTTCGGCGACGACACCCTGCTGCTGGAACGCTGGGTCGACCGGCCGCGCCACATCGAGGTGCAGGTGCTCGCCGACGCCCACGGCACCACCGTCCACCTCGGCGAGCGCGAATGCAGCCTCCAGCGCCGCCATCAGAAACTGATCGAAGAGGCTCCCTCCGTTCTGCTCAATGCCGAGACCCGCGCCGCGATGGGCGCCGCGGCCGTCCGCGCCGCGGAGTCCTGCGGCTACACCGGGGCCGGCACCGTGGAGTTCATCGTTCCCGGCATCGACCCGGACTCCCCCGCCACCGCCTCCACCGAGGGGGTGCGGGACTTCTTCTTCATGGAGATGAACACCCGCCTCCAGGTCGAACACCCCGTCACCGAACTCGCCGTCGCCGTCGGCGACGATTCAGCCCGACACGACCTGGTCGAGTTGCAGCT
>NZ_JBHWIJ010000181.1:0-17682 GCF_042732255.1 Kitasatospora sp. NPDC059803
CACCTGTGGGGCGCGGGGCCCGAGGACGCGCCGCGGCCCTCGGACGCGGCGGCGCGGGACGAAGCACTGCTCGCCCTGCTGCGGGCCCTGGCCGGCCGGCCGCCGATCGGCGAGCTGGTCACCGTCAGTGCCGGGCTGCATGCCGTGCTGCCCGGTGAACTCCCGGACCCGAGCGCGGAGTTGACGGCCGCGCTGACCGCCGGCGCCCGGGCCGAGCAACTGGTGCCGGCCGCCCGGCACATCGACCTGCCGGCGGGCGCACCGGCCGCCGAGCAGGCCGCCGCGCTGCTCGCCCTGCTGGCCGAGCCCCGGCCGGAGCCGGAGTGCGCCTGGCGCGAGGGCCGCCCGTGGGTGCCCCGGCTGGGACCGGCCGAGACCGTAAGCGGTACCGCCACTGCCCCCGACGTCGGTACCGCAGCCGAGGGCTGCTCACTGCTCACCCCCGGCGCCCGCTACCTGGTCACCGGCGGCCTCGGCGGGATCGCCGCCGAGCTGCTGCCCGGCCTGCTCCGCGACCACGGCTCCCGGCTGCTCGTGATCGGCCGCACCGACCTGGACGCGCCGACCGCCGAGGCGGCCGAGCGCCGTGCCGCGCTGCACCGGCTGTCCTCCTACGGCGGCCGGGTCGACTACCGCCGCGCCGACGTGACGGACCCCGAGCAGCTGGCGGCGGTGGTCGCCGAGGCCGAACGGGACTGGCAGGCGCCGCTGGACGGCGTGCTCCACCTGGCCGGCAGCTACCGGCTCGCACTGCTCGCCGACACCGGCCCCGACGACTGGCGCGAGGCGGTGCGCGCCAAGACGACCGGCACGGACCACCTCGTCGAGCTGGTCCGGAAGCGGCCCGGCGCCCAGTTCGTCGGCTTCTCCTCGATGGTCGGCTTCCAGGAGGCCGTCGGCTCCACGGCGTACGCCGCCGCCAACCGCTACCTGGAGAGCGCCGTCGACCGGCTGCACCGGGAGACCGGGGCCCCGGCCTGGACGATCTCCTGGGGCCTGTGGAGCAGGGTCGGCATGAACCGCGCCACCGACCACGAGCAGGCCGCCGCCGACCGGGGCATCGCCGTGCTGAGTGCCGCGCACGGCCGCCGACTCGCCTCGCTGCTGCTGGCCGCCGCCCCGGGCCGCTGGTACGCCGGGCCCGACCCGAGCGCCCCCGCCGCGCGCCGCCGCCTGCTGGCCACTGCACCGCGACCGGTCCGCGAAGCGCCTGCCGCACGGCCCGCCGGACGGCCGGCCGACGAGCGGGCCGACGAGCGGGCCACCGCACCGGCCACAGCCGTACCGCCTGGCCCTGGCAGTCCTGCCCACGCCGCCCCCACCCCTGCCACCCCTGTCACCGCCGAGCTGCGCCGGGCCGTCCTGGACGCATTCGAGGCCGTCCTCGACACCCCGCTCGACCCTGGCCGCCCGCTCGCCGAACTCGGCATCGGATCGCTCCAGTTGATGCGGGTGCACGGCGCGCTCGGTGCCGTCCTGCCGGCGCCCCCTGCGCCCACCGAGCTGTTCCGGCACCCCACCGTGGACGCCCTGATCGTGCACCTGACCGAAGCGCCCACCGCGTCCACCGCAGCCACGGCCGCCACCGCCGCGCCCGGCGCCCGGGACGGCGGCCCGGACGGCGGCGACCGCCGGGTGGCCATCGTCGGCCTGGCCCTGCGCTTCCCCGGCGCCGACACCCCCGAGCAGTACTGGCGCAACATCGTCGACGGCGTCCGCAGCACCACCCGCTTCACCGAGGACGAACTGGCGGCGGCCGGCCTGCGCCCGGCGGAGTACCGCCACCCCGACTTCGTCCCGGTGACCGGCGCGCTGCCGGACACCGACCACTTCGACGCCGAGGCCTTCGGCATCAGCGGCACCGAGGCGGCGCTGATGGACCCCCAGCAGCGCCTGCTGCTGGAGATCTGCCGGCAGGCCCTGGAGGACGGCGGCTACGACGCCCCGGACCCGCGCCGCCGGGTCGGGGTCTTCGCCGGCACCGGCATGACCCTGTACGCGCTGCGCAACTACTACCAGCACACCCTGGCCGCCACCGCCGACCCGGCCGAGCCGGTGGCCGCGCTGCAGACCGCGATCGGCAACCAGGCCGACTTCGCCGCCACCAGGGTCGCCTACCGGCTGGGCCTGACCGGGCCGGCGATCGGCGTGCAGACCGCCTGTTCCACCTCGCTGGTCGCGGTGCACCTCGCGGTGCAGTCACTGCTGGCGGGCGACTGCGACCTGGCACTGGCCGGGGCCGCCGCCCTGCACACCCCGCAGGCCGCCGGATACCGCTACGAGGAGGGGTCGATCCTCTCCCCGGACGGCGCCTGCCGGGCCTTCGACGCGGCGGCCGGCGGCACGGTCGGCGGCAACGGCGTCGCGGCCGTCCTGCTCAAGCGCCTGGACCGGGCGCTGGCGGACGGCGACACCGTGCACGGCGTGATCCTCGGTTCGGCCGTCAACAACGACGGCGGGCTCAAGGTCGGCTACACCGCGCCCAGCGTGGACGGGCAGGCCGCCGTGGTCGGCCGGGCCCTGGACCTGGCCGGGGTGCCGGCCGAGAGCGTCGGCTACATCGAGGCGCACGGCACCGGCACCCCGCTCGGCGACCCGATCGAGTTCCGGGCGCTGGCCCAGGCGTTCCGCGCCCGCACCGAGGCCGCCGACTTCTGCTCGCTCGGCTCGGTGAAGCCCAACATCGGCCACCTGGACACCTGCGCGGGAATGGCGGGGCTGATCAAGGCCCTGCTGGTGCTGCGGCACGGCACGATCCCGCCGCTGGTCAACTTCAGCCGCCCCAACCCCGCGCTGGAGCTCGACGGAAGCCCGTTCCGGCTCTCCGCCGAGCGCCGGGACTGGCCGGCCGGCCCCACCCCGCGCCGGGCCGGGGTCAGCGCGCTGGGCGTCGGCGGCACCAACGCCCACCTGGTGCTGGAGGAGGCGCCAGCCGCGCCCGGCACCGCCGACCCGCGCCCCGCCCCGACCGTGCTTCCGCTGTCCGCCCGCACCGAGCAGGGCCTGACCGCTCTGGCCGGCCTGCTCCGCGACCGGCTGGTCGCCGGGCCCGCCCCCGCCCCCGGCGACCTGCCGCTCACTCTCGGCGGCGGCCGCCGCGCGCTGCGCCACCGCCTCGCCGTCACCGGCGCCGACCCCGACGAGCTGCGCCGGGGCCTGGAGGCCCACTTGGCGGGCCGTACCTCCGGCGCCGTGCCCGTTGCGGGCCGTACCTCCGGTGCAGCACCTGTTGCGGGCCGTACCTCCGGCGCCGCGCCCGTCCACCGCGAGGCCCGGCGCGGCGACGTGCAGCCGGTGCTGCTGTTCACCGGCCAGGGCGCCCAGTACCGGGGCATGGCCGCCGAACTCCACCGCGCCTTCCCGGTCTTCCGGGCCGTGCTGGACGAGTGCGACCGGCTGCACCGCGACGCCTGGGGCGAGCCGCTGCTGCCGCTGCTGCTCGACGCCGTGCCCGAGGGAGCCGACGACGCCTGGACCACCGAGGCGGCGCAGCCCGCGCTGTTCGCCCTGCAAGCGGCCTACCTTCGGCTCTGGCAGGAGCTCGGGCTGCGTCCGGCCGCGGTCGCCGGGCACAGCGCCGGCGAGTACGCGGCCTTCCACGCGGCGGGCGCGCTCGACCTCGCCGACGGGATGTTCCTCACCGCGGTGCGCGGACGGCTGATGCACCGGGCGACCGAGCCCGGCGCCATGACGGCGGTGATGGCCGGCCCGCAGCGGCTCGCCGCACTCGGCGACTGGCTGCCCGGGGTGGAGCTGGCCGTGGTCAACGGCGCCGGCCAGTGCGTGCTGGCCGGAGCGCCGCGCGAGATCGCGGCAGCCGAGGCCGTGCTGGCCGCCGACGGTGTGACCACCGAGCGGCTTGCCACCAACCGGGCCTTCCACTCCCGGCTGCTCGACCCGGTGCTCGACCCGTTCCGTGAGCAGCTCGCCCGGCTGCGCCTGCGGCCGCTGACCGTACCGCTGGTGAGCAACCTGGGCGGCGAGGTGCTGGCCCCCGGCACCGTGCCGACGCCCGACTACTTCGTCCGGCAGACCCGGGAGACCGCGCGCTTCGACCTGGTCCTGGCCGCCCTGGACGGGCAGGGCCACGAGCTCTTCCTTGAGCTCGGCCCGCACCCGACGCTCACCGGCATGGGCCGCCGGGAGCTGCCGCACCGCCACTTCGTGGCCGGCGCCCGGCGCGGCGCACCGCCGGAGCGGCAGTTCGGCGTCGCGGCCGCCGCGTTGTGGTCCCACGGCGTCCCGCTCGACTGGGCGCGCTTCGCCGCCGCCCGCGACTGGCCGGACGGCCCGGCCCGCCGCGTACCCCTGCCGACCACCGTCTTCCAGCGCCGCCGCCACTGGTTCACCGCCCCCGACCGGCCGACCACCGAGGACTCCGCCATGCACCAGGCACCGCCGCCCCAGCAGCCCGTTCCGCCGTCGGCCGTACCCGAGGCTGCGTCGGCACCCGGCCCGGCGCCCGTCGCAGTGACGCCCGTATCGGCGCCCGCAGCGAGCCCCGAGCAACTGGCCGAGGAGGCCGTGCTGCGCCAGGTGCTGGAGCAGACGGCCCGCCAGCTCGGCCACGACGAGGGGTCGGTCGGAGCCGACGAGCCCTTCTTCGACCTCGGCGCCGACTCGCTCTCGATGATCAACATGATCCGGGACCTGGAGCGGACCTTCCGGGTACGGGTCTCGATGCGCGAACTGTTCGAGGCGGCGGACACCCCGGCCCGGCTGGCCGGGCTGATCGCCGGCCGGCTGGAGCCCGCCGTCCGGGACGCGCTGCTGCCGGCCGCCGCACCCGAGCCGGCGGCCGCCGCCGCCCGCCGGGCGGCAGCCCTCCCCGCCGCCGCCCCCGATGCCCCCCCCGCGCCCGGCCCCGCAACCGCGCCCCCCCCCCCCCCCCCCACTCTCGACCCCCCCCGCCCGCCCCCCCCCCCCGGCCCCCCCCGCCCCCCCCCCCCCCCCCCCCACCCGCCCCCCGCCCGCCCCGCGGCTCCGGCACCGGTCCCTGCCGCCGCCCCTGTTCCCGCCCCGGCAGCGGCACCGATACCGGCTCCCGCACCCTCGCCCCAGGTGATCGCGCCGCCCGTCCACCTCGCGCCGCCCGTCCCGCCCGTCCCGCCCGCTCCGCCCGTGCCCGCGTCGCCGCCCGCGCTCGCCCCGGTGGCCGACGGCACCGGCCTGATCGAGCGCCAGCTCGCCTTGCTCGGTCAGTTCTCCGACCTGATGCGCGACCAGCTCGGCCTGCTGGCCGGGACCGGGGTGGCGCCGCCCGGGCTCCCCGGGGCTGCCGCCCCCGTCGCCCTGCCACCGGCCGCCGCACCCGCCGTCACCCCAGCCGTCGCTGCCCCCGCCGTCACCCCGGTCGCCGCCGTACCCGCCCCCGCGCCGGCCACCCCGCCCGCCCCGCAGGTACACGGCCCCCGGGTGACCGTCTCCCGGGAGTCCGGCATGGCCTCCGGCGGCCTGACCGAGCAGCAGCGCGCCCACGTGGACGAGCTGGTCGCCCGCTTCACGGCCCGGACCGCCGCCTCCAAGGCGGTCACCCGCCGCCACCGGCGCACCCTCGCGGACAGCCGCGCCGTGGTCGGCTTCCGCTCCGCGACCAAGGAGATGCTCTACCCGCTCGCCGCCCGCCGGGCTCGGGGCTCCCGCCTGGAGGACCTCGACGGCAACACGTACGTCGACATCACCATGGGCTTCGGCGTCCTGCTGTTCGGCCACGACCCGGAGTTCGTCTCCGACGCCGTCCGCGAGCACCTGGCCGGCGGGCTGCGGCTGGGCCCGCGCGGCCCGGAGACCGGTGAGGCCGCCGAACTGCTGGCCGAACTGACCGGCACCGAGCGGGTCGCGTTCGCCAACTCCGGCACCGAGGCGAACGCCGGGGCGATCCGGCTGGCCCGCGCGTACACCGGCCGGGACAAGATCGTCATGTTCGAGGGCTCCTACCACGGCCACTTCGACCACACCCTGGGCCGGACCGTGGGCCGCGGCGCCGACCGGGAGACCGTCCCGGTGTCGATCGGCATCCCCGGCAGCGCGGTCGCCGACCTCGTGGTGCTGCGGTACGGCGATCCGGAGAGCCTCCAGGTGATCGAGGAACTCGGCGACCGGATCGCCGCCGTGCTGGTCGAACCCGTCCAGAGCCGCCACCCGGGCCGCCAGCCGGTCGAGTTCGTCCGCGCGCTGCGCGAACTGACCGCCCGCCGCGGCATCGTGCTCATCTTCGACCAGATGCTCACCGGCTTCCGCCCGCACCTGCGCGGCGCCGAGGGCTTCTGGGGCGTGACCCCGGACGTCTCCACCTACGGCAAGGTGCTCGGCGGCGGCTACCCGATCGGCGCGATCGCCGGGCGCGCCGACATCCTGGACGGGATCGACGGCGGCCACTGGGACTACGGGGACGACAGCTACCCGCCCAAGGACACCACCTTCTTCGGCGGCACCTACATCCAGCACCCGCTGGCGATGACCGCCGCGGGCGCCGTGCTGCGCCACCTCAAGGAGTCCGGCCCCGGCTTGCAGGAGCGGCTGAACGCCCGCACCGACGAGCTGGCCGCGACCCTCAACGGGTTCTTCGAGGAGGAGGAGTTCCCGCTGCGGCTGGCCCACTTCGGCTCGCTGTTCCGGTTCGAGCCGCGGGCGGACATGGAACTGCTCTTCCCGCAACTGCTGACCCGCGGGGTCTACGTGTGGGAGTGGCGCAACTTCTTCCTCTCCACCGCGCACACCGACGGCGACCTGGAGTTCGTGGCCGACGCGGTCCGCGACTCGCTGCGCGACCTGCGGCGCGGCGGCTTCTTCCCGGCCTCGCCCGGGGTACGGCTCCCGGCCCCGCGCCCGGCGGCCGCACTGCCGGCGCCCGCGGCGGACGACCGTACAGGCACCGGCACCACCGGCACCACCGGCACCACGGGCACCGGCACCGGCCAGACCGGTACCGGCCACACCGAGCCCGCCGGGACGCCCTACCACCCGGTCAGCGACCCGCAGCGCCCCGTCGACTTCAGCCTCTACTTCTTCGGCGACTACCCCCTGGACTCCCCGGAGGACGAGAAGTACCGCATCGTCCTGGAGAGCGCCCGCTTCGCCGACCGGCACGACTTCCACGCCGTCTGGCTGCCGGAGCGCCACTTCCACTCCTTCGGCGGGATCTTCCCCAACCCCTCGGTCCTGGCCGCCGCACTGGCCCGGGAGACCACCCGGATCCGGCTCAACGCGGGCTGCGCGGTCCTGCCGCTGCACCACCCCGTCCGGGTGGCCGAGGAGTGGTCGGTGGTCGACAACCTGTCCGGCGGCCGGGTCGGCCTGGGCTGCGCCAGCGGCTGGCACCCCAACGACTTCCTGTTCTTCCCCGAGAACTACGGCGGCCACAAGGAGCTGATGCACCAGCAGATCGACACCGTCCGGGCGCTGTGGCGCGGCGAGCCCTACCGGGGCCGCAACGGCAAGGGGGAGCCGATCGAGGTGACCCTGCACCCGCGCCCGCTCCAGGAGCAGCCGCCCATGTTCACCGCGATCGTCGGCAACCCGGACAGCTTCCGCGAGGCCGCCCGGCACGACCTGGGCATCATCACCAACCTGATGACCCAGGACGTCGCCCAGCTCGCCGAGAACGTCGCGCTCTACCGGCGCACCCGGGCCGAGCACGGCCTCGACCCGGAGGCCGGCCGGGTGGTCGTGCTCGTCCACACCTACCTGGGTGCCGACCTCGCCACCGCCCGCGAGCAGGCGTACCGCCCGTTCTGCCACTACCTGCGCTCCTCGCTCTCGCTGTTCGGGCAGATGGCCAACAGCCTCGGCCTGACCCTGGACTTCGAGAACACCCGCGAGGAGGACCTGGAGTTCGTGCTGGAGCGCGCCTACGAGCGGTACTGCGCCTCCCGCGCGCTGATCGGCACCCCGGAGAGCGTGCGGTCGGTGCTGGCCGAGCTGCGGGCGGCCGGCGCGGACGAGATCGCCTGCTTCGTGGACTTCGGGCTCGCCCCCGACCAGGTGGCCTCCGGCATGCCGCACATCGACGCCCTGCGCCGCTCCGCCCAGCGCGGCGCCCCGCTGTCCTACGCGCAGCAGCGGATGTGGTTCCTGCACCGGATGCTGCCCGACACCGGGCAGTACAACGAGGTCAAGGCCATCGAGCTGGACGGCCCGCTCGACCCGGCCGCACTCGACACCGCGCTGCGCGCGCTGGTCGAACGGCACGTCGGGCTGCGCACCGCCTTCCGCGAGCAGGACGGCGAACCGTTCCAGCAGGTGCTCCCGGTGCCCGAGGGCCCGCTGCTGGAGCGGGTCGCGGCCGACGGGCCCGAGCACGAGGCGGTGGCCGCGCTGGTCGCCGCCGAGGGCACCCGCCGCTTCGACCTGACCGAGGGCCCGCTGTTCCGGGCCCGGCTGCTGGAGACGGGGCCCGACCGGCAGGTCCTGGTGCTGTCGATGCACCACATCGTGATCGACACCCTGTCCACCGTGGTGATCACCCGGGAACTGGGCGAGCTGTACCGGGCCGCCCGGGAGCAGCGCCCCGCCCGGCTGCCGGTGCTCACCACCACCCCGGCCGCCGAAGCCGTCCGGGAGCGGGCCGCGGTGGCCGCCGGGGCGTACGACGAGAGCCTCGCGTACTGGCGCAAGGTGCTCGGCGGCGACCTGCCGGTGCTGGCCCTGCCGACCGACCGGCCGCGCCCGGCGGTGCCGGACGGCCGGGGCCGCTCCCACGTCCGTCAACTGCCCGCCGAACTCTCCGACGGCCTGCGGGACTTGGCCCGCATCCGCCGCTCGACCCTGTTCATGGTGCTGCTCACCGCCTTCGCCGGGGTGCTGCAGCGCTACGGCGGCCAGGACGAGGTGGTGCTGGGCACCCCGGTGGCCAACCGGACCGAGGGCACCGAGGACCTGGTCGGCTTCTTCGTCAACACGCTGGCGCTGCGGCTGGACCTGTCCGGGGAGCCGGACTTCGCCGAGGCGCTGGACCGGGTCCGCTCCAGCGCGCTGGACGCCTACGAGCACCAGCAACTGCCCTTCGAGGTCCTGGTCCAGGAGCTGAACCCGCAGCGGGACACCAGCCGCAACCCGATCTTCCAGGTCCTCGTCGAGTTCGAGAACCACGCCGTCTTCGAACTCGACCTGCCCGGGGTGACGGCCCGCCCGCTGGACGACGTGGTGGACCGCTCCGCCTTCGACCTGTCGCTCTTCCTCACCAACCTGCCGGACGGCATCCGCTGCCACGTCGAGTACGCCGAGGCGCTGTTCGACCGGGCCACGGTGGACCGGCTGTTCGACGCCTTCGAACGCCTGCTCACCGCCGCCGTCGCCGACCCGGCCCGCCCGCTCGCCGAGCTGACGGCCGCCCCGGCCGACCCCGCCCTGGAGTGCGGGCCCGAGGCGCAGCGGGCGCCCGCACACCCGCTGGCGGCGGTGGCCGCCGTCGCGGCCGCCCGTCCCGACGCCCTCGCGGTGGTCGCCGCCGACGGCACCGGGACCGACTACCGGACGCTGCACGCCCGGGCCGGCGAACTGGCCGGCCGGCTGCTGGCCGCCGGGGTGCGGGAGGGCAACAGGGTGGGCGTGCTGCTGCCGCGCTCGCTGGACCAGGTGGCCGCGCTGCTGGCCGTGCTGCGCCTCGGCGCCGTCCACGTGCCGATCGACCCGTTGCAGGGCCCGGAACGCTGCCGGCTGATCGCCGCGGACAGCGCGCCGACCGTGCTGCTCACCGCCTCGGACGCGGACCTGATGGGCCTGTCCCTGCCGACGGTCCTGACGGACACCGATGCCGATGCCGACGCTGTCGCCGCCTCCGCCGAACTGCCGCCGCTGCCCGCCCCCTCGGCGCAGGCCCCCGCGTACCTGCTGTACACCTCCGGCTCCACCGGCCGCCCCAAGGGCGTGCTGATGCACACCCTCGGCCTGTCCGCGCTGCTGGCCTGGAACGTCGCCGAGCACCCGGCCGCCCGCACCCTGCAGTACGCCTCCTGCGGGTTCGACGTCAGCGTCCAGGAGGTGCTGACCACGCTGGCCGGCGGCGGCACCCTGCTGCTGATCGAGGAGGAGACCCGCTACGACGTGACGGCGCTGGCCGCCGTGGTCCGCGCCACCCGGGCCGAGCGGCTGCATCTGCCGTACACCCCGCTGGCCGCGCTGGTCGACGCCCTCGGCGACGAACCGGTGCCCCACCTGCGCGAACTGATCGCGGGCGGCGAGCAGTTGCTGCTCACCCCCGGGCTGCGGGCCTTCCTCGCCAGCAACCCCGGCTGCCGGCTGATCAACCACTACGGCCCCACCGAGACCCACGCCGTCACGGCCGGCGAGGTCGCCCCGGACGGACCGGACCACGCGCCGATCGGCCGCCCGGTGCCGGGCACCCGCATCCTGCTGCTGGACGCCGCCGGGCGCCCCGTCCCGCCCGGCGCGGTCGGCGAGATCCACGCGCTCGGCGTCCAGGTCGGGCTCGGCTACCCCGGCCGGGAGCAGGAGAGCGCCGCCGCCTTCACCGACACCCCGGAGGGCCGCCGCTACCGCACCGGCGACCTCGGCCGCTGGCGGCCGGACGGCACCCTGGAGTACCTCGGCCGCGCCGACCGCCAGGTCAAGGTGCGTGGCTACCGGATCGAGCCGGGCGAGGTCGAGACCGTGCTGCGCTCCGTCCCGGGCGTGCGCGGCGCGGCCGTGACGGCCCGCCGCACCGGGACGGGCACCATGCTGGCCGGGTACGTGCAGTGCGCCGCCGCCGAACTGCCCCGGGTCCGCGACCACCTGGCCGACCTGCTGCCCGAGCACATGGTGCCGGGGCTGTGGGCCGCGGTGGCGGCGCTGCCCTTCACCGCGCACGGCAAGCTCGACGCCGCCGCCCTGCCGGAGCCGCTGCCGCTGGGCGCGGGCCGGGCCGTCGTCGCCCCGGCCACCGAACTGGAACGCACCGTGCAACGGCTGTGGGAGGAGGAACTCGGCCGCCCCGCTGGCGTGGAGACCTCCTTCTTCGACCTCGGCGGGCACTCGCTGGCCGCCACCCGGCTGCTGAACCGGGTCCGCGAGGCCACCGGGATCCGGACCGGCGTCCTGGACTTCTTCCGCCGCCCGACCATCCGCGCGATGGCCGCCCAGCAGCCGCAGACCGAGGACCGCCAGGCCCCGGCCTACGAGGAGGGCACGCTGTGACCGCTATCGACGATGGCTGGCACCGGCTCGTCCGGCTGCTCGACGAGCGCGAGATCGTCCTGCGCACCACCGGCGACCGGCTCGGCTACCTGGCCCCGCCCGGCGCGCTGGACGAGGAGGCCACCGGGCTCGTCCGGGCCCACCGGGAACGGCTGCTGGCCACCCTGACCGGCTCCGGCTCGGCCCTCGCCGCCGCACCCGCCGGGGTGGCGCAGCGCCGGATGCACCTGGCGCACGCCCGGGCGGCGGACCCGGCGGTGTGGAACATCACCCAGCGGATCGCCCTGCGCGGGCCGCTGGAGCCCGAACGGCTGGCCGCCGCGCTGACGGCGCTGACCGGGCGCCACGAGAGCCTGCGCACCAGCTACCGGGACACCGACCTGGGCCTGCTCCAACAGGTGCTGCCGAACGCCCCGGTGCAGCTCCCGGTCGCCGACCTGCGCGCGCTCACGCCCGGGGCTCGGGACGCGGCGCTCGCCGAGGCCGCCCGGGCCGAGAGCGACCGCCCCTTCGACCTGGCCACGGCTCCGCTGCTGCGCGCCCGGCTGCTGCGGCCCGCCGACGACGCGTGGGTGCTGCTGCTGACGCTCCATCACATCGCGGTCGACGGCTGGTCGTTGGCCACTCTGCTGGCCGACCTGGGCACGCTGTACGGCCCGGACGGGAGGCTGCCGGAGGACCCGGGCCGGATGACCGACCACGCCTGCTGGGAGCGGACCGTGGTCACCCGGGCCGCCGTCGCCGCGGCCGCCGACCACTGGGCCAAGACCCTGGACGGCGTTGCGTCGGCGGCGGAGCTGCCCACCGCCCGGCCCCGCCCTGCACAGCGCTCCGGGCGGGGTGCCACGGCCGCCTTCCGCCTCCCCGCGGCACTGGCCGAGGCGGTGGGCCGCTACGCCGCCGCCCGCTCCACCACCGCCTCGGCCGTCCTGCTCGCCGCCTTCGCGCGGCTGCTGGGCGAGCTGAGCGGCGCGGCGCAGACCCTGGTGGTGCTCTCCCACGCCAACCGCACCCGGCCGGCCGACGAACGGGTCGTCGGCCTGCTCACCTTCGGCCTCCCGATCCGGCTGCCCACCCGCTCCCCGGGCGGGTTCGGGGAATCGGTCGACACGGCCGCGACGGCGATCGCCACCGCCCTCGACCACGCCACCGTCCCCTTCGGCCTGCTGGTCGAACCGCTGCGCGAACGCGGCGTCCGGCTGCCGGACGCGTACCCGCAGGTCCTGCTCACCGTGCAGAGCACCCCGCCCGCCGTCCTCGACCTCCCCGGCCTGACCGCCGAGGTCGAGGACGTGCCGGGCCCCTCGGCCCGCTCCGACCTCCTGCTGGTCCTCACCCCGGACGCGGACGGCTACGCGGGCCTGGCCGAGTACGACGCCGACCTGTTCGACCCGGACACCGTGCGCTCCTGGCTCGACGCCCTGGTGAACGACCTGGCCCGGCACCTGACGGACCGGCCAGGCTGACCGACCGGACGGACCGCCCCCGGGCGGGGCGGTCGGGGGACCAGAATTTTCCGTGGAAAATTCTCCCAGCACGAGAGCACGCCAGGGAGGACCGCCGGCGCCCCGCTCACGGCCGGCTGTCCTCCCTGGTCCAGGCGCCGACGCCGAGCCGCCCCGTGGTACCCAGGTCGATCTCCGGGACGACCATCACCGGGGCCGCGTCAGGGGTGGCCCGGACCCGCACGTAAGGGGCGTTCACCGGGTTGCCCGCCTCCACGGTGTTGCGCCACACCAGCGTGGACCGGGCGCCCTCTCCCGGGCGCAGCACGATCTCCTGCGGCGGGTCGTCCGCGCCGGTGCCGCTGGCGATCCCGGCGCCGCCGGACAGGAAACGCACCCCGTCGACCGGCCGGTGCTCCACGTCGAGCAGTTGCAGCTTCGGGTAGCCGTTGACGGACACCGCGGACGTCCCGCAGTTGCGCAGGTGCAGGCCGACCACGCGCAGGCCCATCGCGGCGTCGCCGTCGTCCGCGTACAGCCGCAGGCCCGAGGCCGGGCAGGGGCCGCCCGGCTGCGAGGCCTCGGCGCTGGGCACACTGCGGACCTGGACGATCTTCACCAGCGGTCCGGCGCCCGGCCGCGCCTGCCCGTGCCCGTCCAGCTCGATCCGCCCCTTCGCGGTGGCCCCCGGAGCGAGCGAGGTGACGACCTGCGTCACGTTGTCCAGCGCGCCTCCGGCCGCCGAGAGGCGGCTGAACACCGCTGTGACATCAGAGGTCTCGTCCCCCGGATTGGTCACCTCGTACTCCGCGCAGGCCGCACTGGCGGCCGTGATCCGCACCCCGCCCTGCGCGAGCCCGGGCGACGCCTGCCCATTGCGGGACGCCGACGGCACCGGCGCCCCGCACGGCCCGGCACCGCCGGTGGCCGCCGAAACCCCGGTCGCCCCGTCTGCGCAGCCCACGAGCAGGGCCGCGCAGACCGCGACCACCACGACAGCGGCAGCGGGCCGGCGGGCCGTCAGGTGATTCCCGGCGTTCTCGAACTGATGCATCAGCCGATGCGATCACGAACCACCCGCAACGCCTATGAGCTGCGCCACTGCCCGCGCAACAGGACCGCAACGATCCGCCCGGCGCCCGCCGAACCGAGGCCGGCCAGGCCTCCGGGCGCCCCTTCGCGCCCGCAGGCACCATCGCCATCGGTGACCGGGCCCCGCTGCCCGATGGTCCGAACCGGTCGCCTTCCGGCGCGGGGCGTGGTCTGCCGCGCGCGGTGGGGGATGTTCCGCGCCGGAGGCGACCAACAGAAAGGATTCTTCATGGTGGAGCACGTGTTCGCGCGCGTGGTACGGACGGTGACCGTCTCGGCCCTCGCCCTGGCGACGAGCGTCGGTGCGAGTGGTACGGCCGGCGCCGCCTCGCCGGAGGAGCACCCCGTCGAGGTGAGCATCGGAGCCTCCGGCCTGCAGGCACCGGACACCGCGAAGGGCGGCCTGGTCAGCTTCCGGGTCAAGACGGACGACCCGAACGGCCGGCAGCTGCAGCTGCTGCGTCCGCACGAGGGAGTGACCATCGACCGGGTCCTCCGGGACCTCGCCGACGCGGTCAGCCCGTCGCCGGCCACCGCGGGCGCCGGGATCCGGGCGGTGAACGGTGAGGCGGACCTGCTGGGCGGGGCGCTGGTCACCTCGCAGGTGCACGAGCAGTTCACCGAGGAGGTCAGCCCCGGGCCGGTCTACCTGCTGGACCTCACCGCGTTCCGGGCGGACCCGGCCCACCCGGTCTCCAGGAAACTGAACCTGGTCGGTACGAACGGCCAGAACGACAACCAGGTCCGCTTCGACGACGGCATCGTGATCGAGAAGGACACGGCCGAGGGCCCGCGTTTCCAGACCGAGGACGTCGACCACGCGCACCTGGCCTACCTGGTGCACGACGAGTCCAAGCAGATCCACGAGATGCAGCTGCGGCCGATCGGTGCCGACACCACCGACGAGCAGATCGGGGAGTACCTGAGGGACGTCGCGCTGGGCGGCCTGCCGGCCCGGTCCCCGTTCACCGGGCCGGCCACCGGCCTCGGCGCCATGTCCGGCGACCGCACCGCCTCCGTGCAGGCCCACGGCCTGCAGCCCGGACGGTACGTCCTGCTCTGCATGATTCCCGACGAGCGGACGGGCGTCCCGAACGCCGGCCTGGGCATGCGCAAGATCGTCACCCTGAAGTGACCGGCCGGGCCCTGGCACGCCGGCGGCAGCGGGCTGTCAGGGCCGACCGCCCCGGTCGACGCACCGTCGCGGTGGTGGGCCGGGTCAGGCGCCGAGTACGTCGTCGGCGCTGCGGGGTTCCGTGCGCGGCTGCCGGTTGAGCTCGTGGCGCGCGATGGAGGACTGCCGGTAGACCTCCTTGCGGGCCCGCATGATGTTGCCCAGGGGCGCGTGCTCGGCGGTGACCCGCCAGGGCGTGAAGGACAGCGAGTCCATCTTCTCCAGGTTCTCGGGGCCGGAGATGTCCTGCTGCGGCAGCCGCAGCTTCGCCACGGTGACGGACGGCGAGAGCTGCTCGGGCCACTCCACGGTGGTGTCCTCCACCGGCATGCGCTCCAGGTCGGTGCAGAGCTGGACCTGGATGTCGAAGGCGTAGGGCCGCTCCTGCAACTCGGCTTGCAGGGCCGGGCGGAAGAACTCCGCCCCCGAGGCCGGGTCGATGGTGCGCCGCACCACCGCCGCGGCGAAGGACGGCTCGGGGGTGATGCGCACCTTGGCGATGTAGTCCCCGTGCCGGACCGCGCCCATCGTCCAGTAGCTGGACAGCAGCAGGTTCGCCGGAGGCGTCTTCGACAGGCGCAGGAAGGCCAGGAACTCGTCCCAGGCCCAGTCCTCCTGGTCCAGCGTTCCTTTCCCGGTCACGAACTCGGTGAAGAACCGATGCGCGCCGGGTCGGCCCTGGGAGAAGTACGCCGGCGCGTTCAGGAACAGTTCCTGGATGAACAGGTAGTGCTCGACCGTGTTGCAGAAGAAGACCGGTCCGTTGATGTTGGCGTAGTCGAACGTGCCCGTGTCCGGTTCGTCCTCCAGCAGGGTCGGGCCGGGGACGTCGAACATCTTCAGCGCCAGTCCGGTGGCGGCACCCAGTCGCGCGTCGGCGCCGGCGTGGGGCGAGCCGTTGGAGAAGCGGATCAGCGCATCGTGGGTTCCCGCAGTCGCGTAGATTCCCTGGGCGTACTCGGGGGGCAGCCCGGCCAGGATCTCCACTTCCCCTCGGACCAGCCCGTAGCCCTTGGCGTGGGCGTCGCGCAGGGCCCGTCCGGTGCCACCGGCCTCGACCGACTCGGCGATGTAGCTCTCGGTCTTCTCGATCACCGTCTGCACGTTGCGGTCGAAGTGCGGGTCGTCGTCTTCGACGTCGGGCGTGTAGCGGACGAACTGTGCTGTCATGACTCCGACCTCTCCTCGGAGAGCGCGATCGGACCTCAGGGGGTGGGAATCGCCCTCAGTCCTCCAGCTCGGCGAGCCAGCGCAGGGCACGCAGACCCGGCAGGAAGCAGTACTCGCCGCCGCGGGTGACCACGAAGCTGGGCAGGTTCTTCAGGCGGCGCCGGACCGGCTTCTCCGGGATGGTGACGCTGCCGGTTCCGCCGTGGTGTCCGGCCACCGGGTCCTTCTCGCCGGGGTAGCCGATGAAGTTGCCGTCGTTGACCCATTCGGCCTTGATGAACTCGAACTGCCGTTCCAGATGGGCCCCCATGAACACGCCGACCAGGCCCCGCTCGGCGCCGTCGTCCTCCAGCACGCCCTCGGGCAGCGGCGGGCCGTAGGTGGTGCCGCGACGGATGAGCCGGTGCATCCGTGCGTCGCCGATGATGGTGGCATCACGGGGGTTGGTGCGCCGGATGTGCGCACCGGCCGGGCACCGGAAGCCGCGATCGTCGTTCTCCCGGTACAGGAAGTCGTTGACGCGGCGCGGATCGGCCGCCAGCTCCGGATCATCGTGCTCCGGCGCCAGCGTCAACGGCGCCCCGCTCGGCCAGCGCCCGACCATCTTCGCCGCCAGCAGTGCCTCCTCCTCGGCGCTGGAGCTGTTCGCCCGCAGGTACCGGCGCCAGGCCGCCACGTTGGTGTGGATCTTGCGAACGGCCACGTAGGTCCCGTTGCGTCCCAGGACGTCGGGGCTGGGCACGGGCGGCAGGCCGCCGGTCTCGTCGGGGTAGCCGAGGATGAACTCGCCGGCCTTGATCGGGGCTTCCTGCGGGTTGGAGCCGGGCAGCCCGACGCCCTCGATGTTCGGATGGCTGATGCCGTCACGGAAGCCGAAGGTGGTACGCCCGGTCGGGAGCTGGTGGACCTCCTGCTGCCAGATCACCTGGACACCGGGCGTGCCCTCGTAGGCGACACGGGCCCGCCCCAGCTCCCTCTCCAGCTGCGCCGCATCGGAGGAGAGGGCGCTCAACGCGATGTGGACCTCACCGGTTCCGAACGGGGCCTCCCAGCGGGCCGGTGCACTCTCGCCCACGTCACCGATCAGCTCCGCCCGAGCGGCCATGCCCTCACGGAACGCCTGCGGAAAGCTGTCCAGCGACTCCTGGGGCACCCCCAGGGCCCTCAGCCCCTGGTGGGTGAACGCCACGGTCACCCAGGCATCCCGGCTCGGGTCCACGCTGGGCAGACCGCCCGAGGCCAACGGGAGCAGCCGGCGCAGCAGGGCGCGCCCGACGTGGCGGTCATCCACGCGCAGGAAGACGAACCGTCCCTCGTAGGGCACGGGCCGTGGACGCAGGGCCCCGCTCTGGACGTCGTCGATCTCGACGCGCACGCCGCCCGCCGCGCTGCCGCTGTCCGCTGTGTTCATGGTCGCTTGTGCCTCTCCACATCCGTCTCCACATCTGTCTCTCTGCATATGTCTCTGCGCATCTGTCTCCGCCTGGACAGCCCGGCAACGGCCGACTCGCACCGGCCGACCTGGTCCACCGATGGTGGGCGGGCTCCGACGGTCGGCCGTGTCCGGGTGCTAGGGGCTCTCTTTCGGATCACGCCGGGCGCGCGACGCCGGAGCACGCACCTCGCCGCGTTGTCGTCGGTCGCCGATACTCCGCATGGACTCCC
>NZ_JBHWIJ010000182.1:0-17469 GCF_042732255.1 Kitasatospora sp. NPDC059803
CGGTGAGGCCCTCGCGGCCGGCCACCCGGGCGGTCAGCTCGCGGGCGCCGTCGTGGTCGGCGGAGACCACCAGGGTGCCGCCGGGGGTGATCCGGCCGACGAAGGTCTCGAAGGACTCGTAGATCTCCTCGATCGAGGCGTAGTTGGCGTGGTGGTCCAGCTCCACGTTGAGCACGATCGCCACCTCGGGCGCGTACTTGTGGAAGCTGCGGTCGCTCTCGTCGGCCTCGGCGACGAAGATCTCGCCGACGCCGTGGTGGGCGTTGGAGCCGGGCGCGTCGAGGTCGCCGCCGATCGCGTAGGACGGGTCCAGGCCCAGCTCGCCGAGGGCGACGGCGAGCATGCTGGTGGTGGTGGTCTTGCCGTGGGTGCCGGCCACCGCCAGCGCCCGGCGGCCGCCCATCAGGGCGGCCAGCGCGTCGGAGCGGTGCACCACCGGGATGCCGCGCTCGTGGGCGGCGGCCAGCTCCGGGTTGTCGGCGCGGATCGCGCTGGAGACCACCACGCTGCTGGTGCCGTCCGGCACGTGCTCGGCGGCGTGGCCGACGTGCACGGTCGCGCCGAGGGCGCGCAGCGCGAGGACGGTCTCGGACTCCTTGGAGTCGCTGCCGGAGACGCTGGCGCCGCGCACCGCGAGGATCTTCGCCAGGCCGGACATCCCGGCGCCGCCGATGCCGATGAAGTGCGGGGCGTGCAGGTCGTGCGCGGCGTCGTTCAAGGCGGGGCTCCGTAGGGCGGGGGCGGAATGGTCGGGCGGACGGGATGGGGAATCGTCCTCGCGGGCGGACCGCAAGGACGATTCTGCACCACCGGCCGGGATCCCTAGGAGTCGCTGGCGAACAGCCGCAGCACCGGGACCCCCACCTTGTGCCGGGCCTGGGAGGCCCAGTCGCGGTGGAAGAACTCCTCCACGAAGTGCGGTGAGGTGAGCACCACCACCTCGTCCGCGCGGTGCTCCTCGACCGCCGTCCGCAGCCGGTCCAGCGGCTTCTCCTCGACCAGCTCGCCGACCGCCTCGGCCCCGGCCGCGCGCAGGTGGCGCAGGCTGTGTTCGAGCGACTCGGTGGCCACGGTCGGCCCGGACTCGGACTCGTCGTGCTCGTGCACCACCTTGTCGAGGTGGCCGAGCGCCACGTCGTCCAGCGCCCGCAGCAGCTCGTCCTGCTTGCCGCGCGGCTGCATCAGGACGACGAAGGAGACCTTCTCGTCGCTGTGGAGCGTGGTGACGAGTTCCACGTCCGCGTCGGAGAGAGCCTTTTCGATCATCAGTACCGTCTTGAACACGTGAGTCCCTTCCAGTGGCCGGCCCCCGGGCCCCGGCATCGCATTAACGGGATCACGACCCGTCGGTCACGGGGTCGGCGGACGCAGGTAGCGGGTGAAGAGGAATCCTTTCTGCTCGATCAATGAGACCAGCCGCATCCGCTGCACGTCAGGCATTTGCGCATCGCGGATGATGCGCGGCGCGTCGCCGCCCGTGATCAGCGGAGCCAGTGACAGGCACAACTCGTCCAGCAGACCCGCCGCCGCCAGCTGTCCCAGCAGCCGCGGGCCGCCCTCGCTCAGCAACCGCGTCCAGCCCCGCTCCGCCAGCGCCGACACGCCCGCCCGCAGGTCCACCGACCCCTCCCCGGCGAGCACCAGGTCGGCCACCTCGGCGACCGCCCGGCGGCGCTCCTCGGGCGCGTCCGCGGTGGTGATCACCACCGTCCTGACCAGCGGGGCGGTGAACAGCGGCGCGGTCAGGTCCAGGGTCAGCGAGCGGCTCACGATCGCGATCGCCGGAGCCGGGGCCTGCCCGGCCGCCGCCCGCGCCGCCGCGAACTCGGCCCGGGCCCGGGCCGGCCGGTAGCCCTCCGCGCGGACCGTCTCCGCGCCCACCAGCACCACGTCCGACAGCGCGCGCAGCACACCGAAGATCCGCTTGTCGGCGTCCCCGGACAGGCCCTCCGATAGGCCCTCCAGCCTCGCCCCGCCGTCCAGACCGGCCACCATGTTGGCGCGCAGCCAGGGCCGCCCCCGATTCACCTGGTCGGGGTACGCGTAGACGGCGGCGAGCGACTCCAGCGAGGCCGGGTCGGCGACCGGCTCGCCCAGCGGGCTGATCAACTGTTGCATGCCCTCAGTCTTCCACCGGCCGCCGTCCCGAGGCGCTCTGCACCAGGCGTACCCTCTACTAACGTGCCAGCAGCCCCCCGCCCCGACACCGCGACCGAGTCCATAGCCGCCGCGAGCGCGGCCGGCTCCCCGATCGCGCTCGCCGACCGTCGCCCCGTCGTGCCCGCCGAGCGGCTGGTCGCCGAGATGGTCCCGCCGCCCCGGTTCTCCGACGTGAGCTTCGGGACGTACATTCCGGACCCGAACCAGCCCAGCCAGTACGAGGCCGTCCAGGTCCTGGAGCAGTTCGCCACCACCCTCGGCGGGGGAAACGGTTCCGCGCCCAAGCGCAGCTGGTTCCGCCGCTCCGCCCCGGCGCCCACCGGCCCGGCCGGCGTGTACCTCGACGGCGGCTACGGCGTCGGCAAGACCCACCTGCTCGCCTCGCTCTGGCACGCCGCCCCCGGCCCCAAGGCCTTCGGCACCTTCGTCGAGCTGACCAACCTGGTCGGTGCGCTCGGCTTCCAGCAGGCCGTCCGGACCCTCTCCGAGCACACGCTGCTGTGCATCGACGAGTTCGAGCTCGACGACCCGGGCGACACCGTCCTGGTCTCCACGCTGCTCACCCGCCTCGTCGACAACGGCGTCAAGCTCTGCGCCACCTCGAACACCCTGCCGGAGAAGCTCGGCGAGGGCCGCTTCGCCGCCGCCGACTTCCTGCGCGAGATCCAGGGCCTGTCCGCGCACTTCCGCCCGATGCGGATCGACGGCCAGGACTACCGCCACCGCGGCCTCCCGGACGCCCCGCCGCCCTACCCCGACGCGGCCGTCGACGCCGTCGCCGCCCGCACCCCCGGCGCCTCCCTGGACGACTTCGACACCCTCCTCGCCCACCTCTCCGCCGTCCACCCCAGCCGCTACGGCGCGCTGCTCGACGACGTCACCGCCGTCTGCCTGCGCGGCGTCCGCCAGGTCGACGACCAGTCCACCGCCCTGCGCCTGGTCGTCCTCGCCGACCGCATGTACGACCGCGAGCTCCCCATCACCGCCTCCGGCCTCCCCTTCGACCAGGTCTTCCCCGACGACATGCTCCGCGGCGGCTACCGCAAGAAGTACCTCCGCGCCATCTCCCGCCTGGTCGCCCTCGCCCGCGACAGCGCGAAGGCCTGACCCCGTAACCCCCGCCCCGGCCGGGCGTTGCTCCCTAGCGGAGCAGAGGGGGGGACGCATGGCCGGTGGCGGGTGAGGCCGAGCATCTGCCCGCCGCCGACCACGACGTCTACGACCGGGAGGAGCAGCGGTGAGCAGCGGTTATCACACGCGGTGGGTCGTGCCGCCGGAGCATCGGGAGAGCGAGCAGTACCGGGCGGCTGGGCGGCGGATGGCGCTGGCCGAGGCCGTGTACGCCCGCCGATCCGCTCTCGGCTGGACGCTCGCCGAACTCGCGGAGCGGGCCGGGCTGGACGAGGCGATGGTCGAGAGCATCGAGGAGAGCGGTGTCGATCCGACCCTGCCGCTGATCGAACGCCTCGCCGCCGCGTTCGACTCGGTCGTCCGCATCGACCCGGCCCGCGAGCCCGCCATGAGGTTCGAGGGGCACGCGGCCTGAGGAAGCCGCACCGCTTGTCGGTGGTGGGTCGTACGGTGGACTCGTGCGACCCATCACGAGTATTGAGCGGTCAGTGACGCCCTTCGAGGTCGTCAGTCCCTTCCAGCCGAACGGGGACCAGCCGGCGGCGATCGCCGAGTTGGAGCGGCGGATCAAGGGCGGGGAGAAGGACGTCGTCCTGCTCGGTGCCACCGGTACCGGGAAGTCGGCCACCACGGCCTGGATGATCGAGCGGCTGCAGCGGCCCACCCTGGTGATGGCGCCGAACAAGACGCTGGCCGCCCAGCTGGCGAACGAGTTCCGCGAGCTGCTGCCGAACAACGCGGTCGAGTACTTCGTCTCGTACTACGACTACTACCAGCCCGAGGCGTACGTCCCGCAGACGGACACCTACATCGAGAAGGACTCCTCGATCAACGAGGAGGTCGAGCGGCTGCGGCACTCGGCGACCAACTCGCTGCTGACCAGGCGGGACGTGATCGTGGTCGCCTCCGTCTCCTGCATCTACGGCCTCGGCACCCCGCAGGAGTACGTGGACCGGATGGTCCCGCTCAAGGTCGGCGAGGAGATCGACCGGGACGTCCTGCTGCGCCGTTTCGTGGACATCCAGTACGCCCGCAACGACGTGGCGTTCACCCGTGGCACCTTCCGGGTCCGCGGCGACACCATCGAGATCTTCCCGGTCTACGAGGAACTGGCCGTCCGGATCGAGATGTTCGGCGACGAGATCGAGGCGCTGTACACCCTGCACCCGCTCACCGGCGAGATCATCAGCCAGGACGAGTCGGTGTACGTCTTCCCCGCCTCGCACTACGTGGCCGGTCCGGAGCGCATGGAGCGGGCGATCACCGGCATCGAGAAGGAGCTGGAGGAGACGCTCGCCCGGCAGGAGAAGCAGGGCAAGCTGCTGGAGGCCCAGCGGCTGCGCATGCGCACCACCTACGACATCGAGATGCTGCGCCAGATCGGCACCTGCTCGGGCGTCGAGAACTACTCGATGCACTTCGACGGCCGCGAGCCCGGCTCCCCGCCGAACACCCTGCTCGACTACTTCCCGGAGGACTTCCTCCTGGTCATCGACGAGTCGCACGTCACCGTCCCGCAGATCGGCGCGATGTACGAGGGTGACGCCTCGCGCAAGCGCACCCTGGTGGAGCACGGCTTCCGGCTGCCCTCCGCGATGGACAACCGCCCGCTGAAGTGGGAGGAGTTCCTGGGGCGGATCGACCAGACGGTGTACCTGTCGGCGACGCCCGGCCCGTACGAGCTGTCCCGCGGCGACGGCCAGGTCGAGCAGATCATCCGCCCGACCGGTCTGATCGACCCGGAGGTGATCGTCAAGCCGACCGAGGGCCAGATCGACGACCTGGTGCACGAGGTCCGCACGCGGGTGGAGCGGGACGAGCGCGTCCTGGTGACCACGCTGACCAAGAAGATGGCCGAGGACCTCACCGACTACATGCTCGGCCTGGACATCCGGGTCCGGTACCTGCACAGCGACGTGGACACCCTGCGCCGGGTGGAGCTGCTGCGCGAGCTGCGCGCGGGCAGGTACGACGTGCTGGTCGGCATCAACCTGCTGCGCGAGGGCCTGGACCTGCCCGAGGTGTCGCTGGTGGCGATCCTGGACGCGGACAAGGAGGGCTTCCTGCGCTCCGGCACCTCGCTGATCCAGACGATCGGGCGGGCCGCCCGAAACGTCTCGGGCCAGGTGCACATGTACGCGGACCGGATCACCCCGTCGATGGAGAAGGCGATCGACGAGACCAACCGCCGCCGGGTCGTGCAGCAGGCGTACAACAAGAAGCACGGGATCGACCCGCAGCCGCTGCGGAAGAAGATCGGCGACATCCTGGACACCCTCGCCCGCGAGGACGTGGACACCGACGAGCTGCTCTCCACCGGCTACCGCGGGGCCGCCGGGAAGGGCAAGGCCCCGGTGCCGGCCCTGGGCATGGAGCGCAAGCAGGGCGAGAGCCTGCCGGCCGCCGAGCTGGCGGAGCTGATCCAGTCGATGACGGACCGGATGCACGCGGCCGCCGCCGACCTCCAGTTCGAGGTCGCGGCCCGGCTGCGCGACGAGGTGAAGGAGCTGAAGCGGGAGCTGCGCCAGATGCGGGAGGCCGGCGTGGCCTGAGCGGGGGCCGAGGGGGCCGAGGGGGGCTGAGGGGGCCGACGGGGGTCTGAGGCGGGTCGAGGCGGGGGGGCGGCGGGGCGGGCGGGGGGGGGGTGGCCGGTGACGAGCGGGTGCGGTGGCTTCGGGACGACACCGGCCGTAGGAGCGAGAAGGACTACCGGCGGCGGCGCGGCGGTGCCGGGTTGAGCTTGGCGGTGAGCGCCGAGAGGAAGGTCGGGAGCCTGTCGACCATGGCCTTGGGGACCGGGGTGGTCTGGACGGTGTCCCGCCGCACGTCCTGGAGGACGAGGGTGTAGGTGCCGTTCTCCTCGACGAGTTCGGCGGCGTAGAGCAGTGTTCCCGTTGAGGTTTCCATCAGGGGCCCTGGCTAGGCTCGGGTGTCGTTGAGCCAGGCGGTCCACGCCGCGGTGGCCTGCTGCTCGTCGGCGCCCTCGGCGAACAGGTGGTGGCCGAGCCAGATCGGCACGTTCCAGGTGCTGCCGTTGAAGAACCGGTAGAGCGCGTCCGGGCCGCGCAGACCGACGAAGTCGGTGCTGAGCCAGTCCACGACCACCTCCTGGCGACGGCCGTCCGGGCCCGGGAGGTGGAGCGGCAGCCGGTCGCCGACGGTCGCGTCGTCGGCGAGGCCGAGGCGGCGGCGCAGCACGGCGAAATCGGCCGGGTCGGCGGTGGGTTCGGGGCGGTGGGCTCTGACGTAGACGGCGGGGCGGCCGGCGAAGTGCCGGAGGTACTCGGCGAGGCCGTGCTGGTAGAAGTCGACGTACTTCTCGGCCACGTCCGACTTGGCGTCCCACCCCCAGGCCTCGTCGACGATGCCCGTGTGCACCCAGTGGATCCCCATCCGCAGGCGGCTCGTTCCGCCGTCGGCGGGCTCGATGCGGTAGCTGAGCGTGTTGGAGAAGCCGCCGTCCTGGGTTGCCCGGACGGCGAAGTGCCGCGGCGGCTCCCAGGCCACGACGGTGGAGTCGCCCCGGGTGGCCTTTCCGCCGACGCGCGGCTCGACCTCCATCGGGTACAGCCAGCCCAGGTTGCCGGCGCCGGTGGCGACCGCGTCCCAGACCTGTTCGGGTGTGGCGGGCAGGTCCTGTTCCCGGCGGACCTCGAACTCTCGGGCCATGGTCGGTGCTCCTTCGTCCTCGTTCATGGGTCAGTAGGTGAGCGGGAGGGCGCTCAGGCGCCGTTGCAGCGGGTTGGGCCGCCAATCGAGCACAGCGCCGTCGGCCAGCCGCAGCTCGGGCAGCCGGCGGAGCAGCGTGCCGACGGCCACCTCCGCCTGGAGCCTGGCGAGCGGGCCGCCGAGGCAGAAGTGCGGGCCGTGGCCGAAGCTCAGGTGCCGGTTGCCGGGGCGGGTCAGGTCGAGCCGGTCGGGGTCCTCGAAGCGCTCGGGATCGCGGTTGGTCGCGCCGAGGAACAGGTACACCAGCTCGCCCTCGCGCAGGAGTTGCCCGCCGATCTCCAGGTCCTGCGCGACGACCCGGACGATCGCCTGGGTCACCGTGTCGTAGCGGGCCAGTTCCTCGACGGCGCCGCGGACCAGCCCCGGATCCGCGCGCAGCCTGGCCAGCTGGTCGGGGTGGCGCAGCAGGGCGAGCATGCCGTTGCCGACCAGGTGGGTGGTGGTCTCGCCGCCGGCGGTGATCAGGACGAAACAGGTGGACAGCAGTTCGGAGTCGGTGAGCCGGTCGTCCTGCGTCTGGGTGGCGACCAGGGCGCTGATCAGGTCGTCACCTGGCTCGGACCGGCGCCGGCGGACGAGCCGGGCGAGGTACTCCTCGTACTGCCCGATCGCCTCCTCGGACTTGTCGATGTCCTCGCCCAGCCGGCCGAAGCGGCGGAACCAGGTCTCGACCTGCGGACGGTCCTCGGGCGGGATGCCGAAGAGCTCGCAGACCACGGACATCGGGAACGGGGAGGCGACCGCCTCGATCAGGTCCATGGTGGGCCCGGCCGCGACCGCCTCGTCGATGAGCCGGTCGACGATCCGCTGGACGCCGTCGCGCAGGGCTTCGACGCGCCGGGCGGTGAAGGCGCGGTTGGCCAGCTTGCGCAGCCGGGCGTGGTCCGGCGGGTCGGTGTTGGACATCACCCGGCCGAGCCGGTCGGAGAGCCTGCTGAGGGCCTTCAGGTCGCCGCCCAGGCCGCCGAGGGCGCGGGTCATCCGGTCCCGGTCGTTGGACAGCCGCAGGTCGCTGAGGGCGGCCTCGACGTCGGCGTACCGGGTGAGGTACCAGATGCCCTGGGCGCTGCGGTGGACAGGGCTCTCGCGCCGCATGCGGGCGTAGAACGGGTACGGGTCCCGCCGGGCCTGGGGGGTGAGCAGGTCGGCGGCGAGGTCGTGGGGCGGGGCGAGGCCCGCCGTGCGGCGGGCCTCGTCCGTGGTGTCGGTCAGGTTCACTGCGGGCCGCGCTACCGCTGGGCTTCCATGGCGTCGGCGAGGCTCCTGGGCCGCATGTCGGTCCAGGACTTCTCGACGTACTCCAGGCAGGCGGCGTTGGTGTCGGGGCCGTGGACGACGGTCCAGCCGGCCGGGACGTCCGCGAACTGCGGCCAGAGCGAGTGCTGGTTCTCGTCGTTGACGAGCACGAGGAAGGTGCCGTCCTGGTCGTCGAAGGGGTTGGTCATGGGTCAGTCCTCCTGGTGGGAAAGGGTGGTGGTGCGATCGGCGTTACCAGCGCCATCGGCGCGATCGGTGTCACCGGTGGCCTCGGCGAGCCTGGCGGCCAGGATCGGTCCGATCTGCGCCAGCGAGCCGGTTTGGGTCATCCGGTCGTGCCGGGTGGTGATCTCGTGCGATTCGATCCGGCCGGCGACGTACGGGCGCCAGATTTCGGGCCCCGCGTTGTCCTCGGCCCGGTCGATCGTGGAATTGAACAGCAGCAGGTCTCCGTCGAAGTCGCCGGGGACGAAGTCGACCGCCAGCCTGGCGTTGTTGATCATGATCTCGACGATCACCTCGATCTGTCGCTCGTTCAGGCCGGCCAGCGCGCTGCCCCGCCGGTTCAGGACCTCGGCGACCTCGGCGTAGGTGATCTCCTGGTCGCCCAGCTCGTCCGGGTCGACATCGAGCACCCCGACGAGCACGTCGCGCACGGTGGGCACCGGCACCTCCGCGAACTGCACGTCCTTCACCGGGTAGGCATCGAGGATCGCCAGCAGTGCGGTCCGTTCGCCGCGTGACTGCAGCTCGCAGGCGAGCGCGTGGGCGATCAGCCCGCCGGCGGACCAGCCGAGGAGCAGGTACGGACCCTCCGACTGGATCTTCTGGATCTGGTCGGCGTAGTCGGCCGCCATCTCCTCGTAGGACGTCGGCAGGGTTTCGGGCCGGCCGAGGCCACGCGCCTGGATGGCGTAGACCGGGTGCTGCGGGCCGAGGTGGTTCAGCAGTCCGCTGTACGACCAGCTGATGCCGCCGCCGGGGTGGATGCAGAACAGCGGTGTGCCGGTCCCGGTCGAACGCAGCGGGAGCACCACGTCCAACGCGTCGTCGGGATCGTCCATGAGCAGACGCTCGGTGAGACCGGCCACGGTCGGCGCCTCGAACAGCATGCGCAGGCCCAACTCCAGACCGAGGGTCTCGCGGACCCGCGAGGCCAGACGGGCGGCCAGCAGCGAGTGCCCGCCCAGATCGAAGAAATTGTCGTCGATGCCCACCCGCTCCCGGCCGAGGACCTCGGCGAACAGGCCGCACAACAACTGCTCCTGCGGCGTCCGGGGGCCGCGCCCGACGTCCGAGGCCCCGTACTCGGGGGCCGGCAGCGCGGCCCGGTCGAGCTTGCCGTTGGCGGTCAGCGGCAGCGCGTCCACGGTGACGAACGCCGCCGGCACCATGTAGTCCGGCAGGTCACGGCGCAGCCGGCCGGCCAGCTCGCCCGCCTCGGGCGCGCCCTCGGGGGCGGGCACCAGGTAGGCGACCAGCCGCTTGTCGCCCGGCCGGTCCTCCCGGGCGACGACGGCCGCCTGGGCGACGCCGGGGCAGCCCGCCAGGACCGCCTCGATCTCTCCGGGCTCGATCCGCAGGCCGCGCAGCTTGACCTGGTGGTCGGCGCGTCCGGCGAAGTCCAGCGTGCCGTCGGCCCGCCACGACGCGAGGTCGCCGGTGCGGTACATCCGGCTCCCGTCCGGCCCGTACGGGTCGGCGGTGAAGCGCTCCGCCGTCAGGCCGGCCCGCCCGAGGTAGCCGCGGGCCACGCCCGTCCCCGCGAGGTACAGCTCACCGACCATGCCGGTCGGCACCGGGCGCAGCCTGTCGTCGAGCACGTAGGCGCGCATGTTCGCCATCGGCCGGCCGATCGGCACGGTCGCGGCGTGTTCGGGCAGGACGCCCACCGGGTGGCAGGTGGCCAGGGTGGTGGCCTCGGTGGGCCCGTAGCCGTTGACCACCTCGATGCCGGGGCAGGCCGCCAGCACCCTGGCGACGGCGGCCGGGGAGACCACGTCGCCGCCGGTCCACACTTCGCGCACCCCGGCGAGCAGGCCCGGGCGCTCCTCGGCGACCAGGCGGAACAGTCCGGCCGTGAGCCACAGTCCGGTCACCCCGTTCGAGGTGATCGTGTGTTGCAACAGGTCGAGGTCGAGCTGCTCCGGCGGTGCGACCACGACCCGGCCGCCGTTGAGCAGCGGCACCCACAGCTCGTAGGTGGAGAGGTCAAAGGCCGTCGGGGAGTGCATCAGCACCCGCTCGTGTCCGCCGCCGCGGAACTCGGGGGTCAGCGCGTGACCCGCCACGTCACGGTGGGTGACGGCCACGCCCTTAGGCCGACCGGTCGAGCCGGAGGTGTACATGATGTACGCCAACTGCCCGGGTTCACAGGGAACTTCGAAGCCGGAGGGATCGGCGGCCTCGGACTGCACCAACGCGGTGGTCACCTCCTGGGTGAGCACCAGGGCCGCCCCGCTCTCCCGCAGGATCAGGTCGATCCGGGAGGAGGGGAAGCGCGAGTCCAGCGGCACGTAGGCGCCACCGGCCTTGATGATCGCCAGGATCGCCACGACCAGCTCCGCCGAGCGGTCCAGCATGACCGCGACCGGCGTCTCCGGCCGCACGCCCTGGCGGACCAGTGCCCGGGCCAGGCGGTTGGCCCGCAGGTCGAGCTCCCGGTAGGTCAGCTCGGTGCCGCCGGCCACGACCGCGACGGCCTCCGGGGTGGCCCCCACCTGGCGGGCGAACAACTCCGGCACCGCGGCCCCGGGCAGCTCGGCCGCGGCACCGCTGGATCCGGCGAGCAGTCGGCGGCGTTCCTCGACGGGCATGATGTCGATCCGGCTGATCGGCCGGTCGGGGTCGGCGACCGCCGCGCGCAGCAGCCGGGCCAAGCGCTCGAACAGCAGCTCCACGGTGGCCGGGTCGAACAGGTCGGTCGCGTACTCCACCGCGCCGACCAGGCCGTCGGGGGCGCCGTCCGGGCGGAACTGCTCGGCCAGGCTGAAGGTCAGATCGACCCGCGCGGTCCCGGTCGGCGCCTCCAGGTGGCCGGTCTCCAGCCCCGGCAGCGCGAACTCGCCGACCGGTGCGTTCTGCAGGGCCAGCATGACCTGGAACAGCGGGTGGTGCGCCAGCGACCGCGCGGGGTTGACCACCTCGACCAGGTACTCGAACGGCACATCCTGGTGGTCGTACGCGGTGAGCGCCTTCTGCCGGACCCGGCCGAGCAGTTCGGCGAAGCCCGGGTCCCCGCCGGTGTCGGTGCGCAGCACCAGGGTGTTGACGAAGAACCCGACGAGCTCGTCCAGCGCCTGGTCGGTACGGCCGGCGATCGGACTGCCGACCGGGATGTCCGTGCCGGCTCCGAGCCGGGTGAGCAGGGCCGCGAGTCCGGCCTGGAGCACCATGAACATGCTGGCGCCGCGCGCGGCGGCCAGGTCCCGCAGGGCTTGGTGCAGTTCGGCGTCCAGTCGGACCACCACCCGGTCGCCCCGCTGGGAGGCCACCGGCGGCCGCGGCCGGTCGGCGGGCAACTGCAGCTGCTGCGGGACGCCGGACAGCTCCTCCTTCCAGTAGGCCAGTTGCCGGGCGAACAGGCTGTCCGGGTCGGCGGCGTCACCGAGCAGCTCGCGCTGCCAGGCGCTGTAGTCGGCGTACTGCACCGGCAACGGGGACCACTGCGGGGCCTCGCCCCGGCAGCGGGCCGCGTAGGCCGCGGCGAGGTCACCCGAGAGCGGGCCCATCGACCAGCCGTCGGCGGCGATGTGGTGCACCACGACCAGCAGCACGTGCCGGTCGGGGGCGAGGACGTACAGCTCCGCCCGGATCGGCGGCTCCGCCGCGAGGTCGAAGCCGCACTGCGCCGTCTCCGCCAGGCGCTCCGCCAACCGGCTCTCGTCGAGCTCGACCACCGGCAGTGCGGGGTGCGCCTGTGCGGCGCTCAGCACGACCTGGTGGGGCACGCCGTCCGTCTCACGGAAGACCGTCCGCAGGCTCTCGTGCCGGGCGACCACGTCCGCGAGCGCGGCGTGCAGGGCCGGGCGGTCCAGTTCGCCGGTCAGGCTGAGCGCGAGCGGCATGTTGTAGGTGGCGCTCGGCCCGTCCATCCGGTGCAGGAACCACAGGCGGCGCTGGGCGAAGGACAGCGGAACCCGGTCGGGGCGCGGCTGGGCGGTCAGCGCGGGCCTGGCCGTTCCAGAGCCGTCGAGGCGGGCCGCCAGGGCGGCCACGGTCGGGGTCTCGAACAGGGTCCTGACCTCCAGCTCCGCGCCGAGGGTCGCCCGGACCCTGGAGGCGAGCCGGGTCGCCAGTAGCGAGTGCCCGCCCAGGTCGAAGAAGCTGTCGTCGACGCCGACCTGTGCCAGCCCGAGCACTTCGGCGAAGAGCTCGGCGAGGAGCTGCTCCTGCGGGGTGCGCGGCGCCCGTCCGACGGCGACCGGGCCGAGGTCGGGGGCGGGCAGCGCGCGGCGGTCGAGCTTTCCGTTGGCCGTCAGGGGCAGCGCCTCCAGCGCCACCAACGCCGACGGGACCAGGTAGTCGGGCAGCCGTCCCCGCAGCCAGTCACGGAGTTCGCCGATGAGGGCACCGGTACCCCGGCTGCCGGTCAGGCGGTTGGTCAGCGCCGCCAGCGGCCTGCCGGTGATCCCGGCCGGCCGGTACGGCTCGACCGGGGAGCCGTGAAGCCCCTGCGGGTCGGTGAAGACGACATTCACGGCGTCCGCCGCGGTGGCCGACCAGGTGACGGACACCGAGCGGCCGAACTCCGACCCGAGGGCGTGGAAATCCTCCGGGTCAGGGAGGTCGCCGTCCTCCGGGGCGTGCAACCGTTCCAGCAGTTCGGCGAGCGAGCCGTCCCCGCTCTGTACTGCCCTGGCCAGAGCCGCTTCCCGCGCCACGCGGCGGTTCGGCACCCCGGTGATCCGCAGCACGTCGGCGGGCGGCTGGGCGAGCAGCTCGCGCAGTTCGGCCGGTCCGGCGACCTGCTGCCCCCACGCCAGCTCGACGGACCGGTCCGGGCCCGCCGGGGTGACCGGTGGCTTGTGCAGGGTGACGTCGTAGCGGTAGCGGGTCAGCTCGTTGTGGTGGCGGCCCCGCTTGACCTCCACCGTCACCGCGCCGATGCCGGCGCCGTTCTCCCGCAGGACGGTGAAGAAGTCCGGGTCGACCAGGAGCTCCTTCTCCACCAGCAGGGACTGCTCCACCGCGCGCCGCACCGCGGTGAAGTCGGCGCCTTCGCCGACCCGGTGCAGTTGGACGGCGGTGGCCAGCGGGCGCAGCAGTCGCAGGTTGCGGACGTCGCCGACGAAGAGCGCGCCGCCGGGGGTGAGCAGTTGCATCAGTTTCCCGATGACGTCGGCGAGGTAGTCGGCGGAGGGGAAGTACTGCACGACCGAGTTGATGACGATGGTGTCGAAGTGCCCGGCGGGCAGGCCGTCGGTGTCGTGTGCCGGGCGGGTGTGCAGGACGACGCGGTCGGCCAGTTGCTCCTGCCGGGCGATCTGGGTGGCCAGCGCGTCGATCGCGGTGGCGGAGAAGTCGGTCGCCCAGTAGGTCTCGCAGTGCGGTGCGATCTGCGAGAGGAGCAGACCGGTGCCGACGCCGACCTCCAGCACCCGGCGGGGGCGCAGGGCCAGGATGCGGGCCACGGTGGCGTCGCGCCATTCCCGCATCTGCTCGACGGGGATCGGGCTCGCGTCGTAACTGCTGTTCCAGCCGACGAAGTTCTGGCCGAAGGCGGTTTCCTCGGGGGTGATGGGCAGGGCGTCGTAGATGTCCCGCCACTCGCCCACGTGGTCGGCTTCGCGGCTGTCGTCGCGGCCGGTGTCCCGGCGTGGGACGACGTAGCCGATGAGCCGGTCGTCCTGGGCGAGGACGGCGGCCCGGGCGACGGCGGGGTGCTCGGCCAACACCGTCTCGATCTCGCCGGGCTCGATCCGGAAGCCGCGCACCTTCACCTGATCGTCGGCGCGGCCGACGTACTCCAACTGCCCGTCACCCAGCCAGCGCACCACGTCCCCGGTGCGGTACATGCGGCTCCCGTCCGCCTCGAACGGGCAGGCGACGAAGCGACCCGCCGTCAGGGACGGCCGGTTCAGGTAGCCACGCGCCAGGCCCGCGCCGGCGACGTACAGCTCGCCGGGCACGCCGGGCGGCACCGGCCGCAGCCGCTCGTCCAGCACGTACACCCGCGCGTTGGCGATCGGCCAGCCGATCGGCGGCACGCCGGTGCCCGCCGCCAGCGGGTCGCTCATCGTCGCGCACACCGTCGTCTCCGTCGGCCCGTACGCGTTGACCATCCGCCGCCCCGGCGCCCAGCGCGCCACCAGCTCCGACGGGCACGCCTCGCCCGCCACCACCAGGGTCGACACCGTCACCGCGCCCTCCGGCAGGGCCGCCAGGACGGACGGGGGCACGGTCGCGTGGGTCACCGCGAGCCCCGGGTCCGTCAGCGCGGCGACCGGCTCCGCCGCCGGAGGCAGCACCAGGGCCGCACCGCACAGCAGGGCGGTGAAGATCTCCGACACCGAGGCGTCGAAGCTCGGCGAGGCGAACTGCAGCACCCGGCTGTCGGAGTCGATCGCGAACCGCTCGATCTGGGCGGCGACCAGACTGGCCACGCCGCCGTGGGCGACCACGACGCCCTTGGGGCGGCCGGTCGAACCCGAGGTGTAGATCACGTACGCCGGATGCCGGACGTCGAGAGCGACCACGGGATCCGTGTCCGGCGACTCGGAGGCCTCGGCGGCCTCGGAGGCCTTGGCGACCAGCGCCGGATCGTCGACCACCAGCGCCGGGCGGGCGTCCTCAAGCATGTACGCGATCCGCGCCGCCGGGTACGACGGGTCCACCGGCAGGTACGCGGCACCCGCCTTCAGGACACCCAGGACCGCCACCACCGACTCCACCGAACGCGGCAGCGCCACCGCCACGACCTGCTCCGGACCGACCCCGCGGGCGATCAGCGCATGCGCGAACCGGCCCGCCCACGCGTTCAACTCCCGGTACGTCAGCTCGACATCGCCGGACACCAGGGCGAGCGCATCCGGCGTCGCCGCCACCTGCACCGCGAACGCCTCCGGCACCGGCACAGCGGCCACCTCGCGGGCGGTCGCGTTGCCGCGCTCCAGCAGCCGGCTCCGCTCGTCGGAGTCGAGGAGGTCGATCCCCCCGATCGTCCGGGCCGGATCGGCGGTGACGGCCTCCAGCAGGAGCGTCCAGCGCCGGGCGAGGGCGGCGACCGTGTCCCGGTCGAACAGGTCGGTGGCGTACTCGACCACGCCGACGATCCCGTCCGGGCTGCCGTCGGGGCCGAACCGCTCGCTCAGGTTGAAGCCGAGGTCGAACTTGGCCGTCCCGGTCGGCACGGCGAAGGCGGACACCTGGAGGCCGGGCAGCGCGAACTCGCCCATCGGCGCGTTCTGCACGGCGAGGATCGTCTGGAACAACGGGTGGTGCGCGAGCGAGCGGGACGGGTTCAGCACCTCCACCAGGTGCTCGAACGGCACGTCCTGGTGGGCGTAGGCGGCGAGCGCGGTCTCCCGTACCCGCCCCAGCAGTTCGCCGAAGGTCGGGTCGCCGCTCGTGTCGGTGCGCAGCACCAGCGTGTTGACGAAGAAGCCGACCAGCTCGTCCAGCGCCTCGTCGGTGCGCCCCGCGATCGGGCTGCCGATCGGAATGTCCGTCCCCGCGCCGAGCCGGGTGTACAACGCCGCCAGGCCCGCCTGGAGCACCATGAACAGACTGCTCCCGGACCGCCGGGCCAACTCGGCCAGCCCCGCGTGCAGTTCGGGGGTCAGCTCAAGGCCGAAGGCGGCGCCCCGGTAGCCGGCGACGGCCGGCCGGGGCCGGTCGGCGGGCAGCGGGATCCGCTCCGGAAGGCGGTCCAACTGCTCGGTCCAGTAGCGGAGTTGTCCGGCGAACCGGCTGTCCGGGTCCTCCGGGTCGCCGAGCAGCTCGCGCTGCCAGAGCGTGTAGTCGGCGTACTGCACCGGCAGGGCGTCCCGGTCCGGCTCGCGGCCCTGGCAGCGGGCAGCGTAGGCCTCGGCGAGGTCGCGGGCGAGCGGGCCGGTGGACCAGCCGTCACCGGCGATGTGGTGCATGACCAGCAGCAGCACGTGCTCGTCCGGCGCGAGCGCGAACAGCTCGGCGCGCAGCGGCGGTTCCGCCGCGAGGTCGAAGGGGAGCCGTGCCGCGTGGGCGAGCCGTTGCGGCAGCTCGTCCTCCCGGGCCTCGGTCACCCGCACCCTGGGCCGGGCCGCCCCGGGGTCGAGGACCCGCTGGCACGGCACGGCGTCGAGCTCCGGGAAGACCGTCCGCAGGCTCTCGTGCCGGGCGAGGACCTCGGCCAGCGCGTCCTCCAGCGCCTTGCGGTCCAGTGTTCCGGTCAGCCGCAGCGCCAGCGGGATGTGGTAGGCCGCGGCGGCTCCGTCCATCCGGTGCAGGAACCACAGGCGGCGCTGCGCGAACGACAGCGGTACCGTCTGCGGCCGCTCGTACGGCGCCAGTGCGGGCCGGGCCCGGTCGGCCTCGGTGAGCCGTGCCGCCAGGCCGGCCACCGTCGGCGCCTCGAAGAGCGCGCGCAGCCCGACCTCGGCCCCCAGGGCCGAACGGATCCGGGAGACCAGTCGGGTGGCCAGCAGCGAGTGCCCGCCCAGGTCGAAGAAGTCGTCGTCGACACCGACCTGGCCCCGGCCCAGCACCTCCGCGAACAGCTCGCACAGGATCTGCTCCTGCGGCGTCCGCGCGACCCGGCCGACCCCGACCGCACCCGCCTCCGGCACAGGGACAGGCACCGGCAGCGCCGCCCGGTCCAACTTCCCGTTCGGCGTCAACGGCAGCGCCGCCAACACCACGAACACCGACGGCACCAGGTAGTCGGGCAGCCGCTCGCGCAGGTACGACGCCAGCACCGGCGGGCGAGCGTCGGCGCCGGGGCGCGGGGCCACGTAGCCGACGAGCCGGTCGCCGTCGGCGAGGACGGCGGCCTGGGCGACGGCGGGGTGCGCGGTCAGGGCCGCCTCGACCTCGCCGAGTTCGACGCGGAAGCCGCGCACCTTCACCTGCTGGTCCGCGCGGCCGACGTACTCCAGCTCACCGTCCGCCCGGCGGCGCACCACGTCCCCGGTGCGGTACATCCGACTGCCCGCCTCGAACGGGCAGGCTACGAAGCGCCCGGCCGTCAGGCCCGGCCGGTTCAGGTACCCG
>NZ_JBHWIJ010000183.1:0-1981 GCF_042732255.1 Kitasatospora sp. NPDC059803
CGTCGGCCCCGCCGACCGGGGCGACGCCCGCGTTGGCGCACCACACGTCGATCTCGCCGAGCGCGGCCCGGGGCAGGCCCGCGAGCGCGGCCCGCCCCGCGCGGGTGGGGGCGGGCCCCGGGGCGGCGGGGCCGCCCCCGCCCCCGCCCGCCGGACCCCCGTTGAGCCTGGAAGAAAGAACCCTCGATGCCACGAAGCCAGCGCCCGGAGCACAGATCCCCGCACCGCCGCTACGCCCTGCCGGCCGCCGCCCTGGCAGCCTTCGCCCTGGTCGCCGCCTGCGCCGGGCCGCCGAAGACCGGTGACGGAGGCAACGGCGACCAGGCGTACAAGCTGTCCGCCGACACCCCGGCCGCCAAGGGCCAGCTCGACTCGTTCAGTTGGGCCGTCTACGCCGAGCCGCCGACCCTCGACTACATCTCGGCTTTCGACTACCCGCAGAACACCATCCTGTCCAACGTGTGCGAGAGCCTGATGCGGTGGACCCCGCAGCTGACCTTGGCTCCCGGGCTCGCGGCGAAGACCACCAGCCCCGACCCCACCACCTGGGTCTACGACCTGCGGCCCGACGTGCACTTCCACGACGGCGGCGTGATGACCGCCGACGACGTGGTGTACAGCCTCGGCCGGCAGATGAACCCCGACAACGCGGCGGCCTGGGCCCAGCAGTTCCAGAACGTCAGCACCGTCACCAAGAGCGGCCCGCTCCAGGTCACCGTCAAACTCAAGCAGCCCGACTCGCAGTTCAACCAGTACATGGCCACGGCCGCGGGCGTCGTCGCCTCCAAGGCCGGCATCGAGGCGGCCGGCAAGGACTACGGCACCTCCGGCAGCCTGGACTGCACCGGCCCCTACCAGCTCGGCTCCTGGAACAAGGGCCAGTCCATCCAGCTGCGGCGCTTCGACGGCTACTGGGGCACCAAGGCCAAGTCCGCGAAGGTCGACTTCCGCTTCCTGACCGACCCCTCGGCGCGCGTCAACGCCATGATCAGCGGTGAGGCGGACGGCGGCTACCTGATCCCGACCGAGAGCTACGACCGCCTGAGCAAGAGCGGTGTGGGCACCCTCTACTTCGGCGAGGGCCTCAGCACGGTCAACGTCAACGTCACCAACATGAAGGGTGTGCTCGGCGACGTCCGCGTCCGCAAGGCGCTGTCGCTGGCCCTCGACCGCTCCGGCTTCGTACGCACCGGACTCGCCGGCGCCGGCAGCGCCACCGGCTCCCTCACCTCCCGCGCGGCCTGGGCCGCGGCGCCGCCGGACGTCAAGAAGGAGGCGTTCGAGGGGCTCACCCCGACCGCCCCGGACATCGACCGGGCCAAGGCCCTGGTCAAGGAGGCCGGAGCCACCGGCAAGACCGTCACGGTCGCGACCAGCTCCATCGGCCAGGACGTCTCGCTGCTGGCCACCGCCGTCCAGTCGGCCGGCGCCAGGATCGGTCTCGACGTCCAGCTCAAGACGATCGCGCCCAACGCCTTCACCGCGCTGTTCACGGACGCGAAGGCGCGCGAGGGCATCGACATGTTCCCGGAGACGTACTACGACTCCATCACCGACCCGCTGGACCTGCTGGCCAACTTCAAGACCGGCGCCTACCAGAACTTCGCCGGCTACAGCGACCAGGCCTACGACGACCTGGTCGACAAGGCGACCGCCGCCGCCGACCCGGCGGAGCGCTTCACCCTCGAAGCGCAGCTCCAGAGGACCGCGTCCGACCAGCTGCTGTGGATCCCGGTCGCCGAGTGGCCCACCGCCGTGTTCCTCAACAAGAGGATCACCGGTGCCCCGACCACCATCTCCTACATGTACTACCCGTGGGCGGCCGACGTGGGTTCGGCCCAGTGACGTCTCCCGGATCCACCGTGCGGCGGCCGGTCCACCCCCCCCCCCCCCCCCCCCCGCCGGGGGGGGGGGGGGGGGGTGTTTACGTGGCGGGAACCCCCCGCGCCGGGGCCCGGATGCCGCCCCCCCCCCCCGCGCC
>NZ_JBHWIJ010000183.1:1991-17431 GCF_042732255.1 Kitasatospora sp. NPDC059803
TTTGCCGCCTTGTCCCCCCGGCGGGACCCCGGGGGGGGCGCCGGCGCGCCCGCCGCCGCGCCCCGCCCCCGGACGTGAGGGCTTCCACGTGAGTTTCCTGCGCTTCACCGCACGACGGCTGGCCGAGATGGCGGCCACCCTCCTCGGCGCCTCCTTCGTGATCTTCGGCGCGATGTACCTGGCGCCGGGCAACCCGGCCAGCTTCCTGCTCTCGGGCCGCTCCGCCTCCCCCGAGGCACTCAAGGCGATCAACGACCAGTACCACCTGGACGAACCGTTCCTGCTGCAGTACCTGCGCTGGCTCGGCCAGATCGTCCACGGCGACTTCGGCCGCTCCATCACCTACCGCACCGACGTGTCGCGGCTGCTGGCCGACCGGCTGCCCGCCACCCTCCTGCTCGTCACCATGGCCCTGCTCCTGGTCGTCGCCATCGGCGTGCTCCTCGGCTGGATCGGGGCCGTCCGCGGCGGCGCCGTGGACTCGACCATCCTGGTCGCCACCACCGTGGCCGTCGGCACCCCGTCCTTCGTCGCGGCCGTCCTGCTGCAGGGCCTGTTCGCGGTGAAGCTGGGCTGGTTCCCGACCGGCGGCACCGGCGACGGACTCGGCCAGATGCTCTGGCACCTGGCCCTGCCCGCCGTCGCCCTGGCGCTCTACCTGATCGGCATGCTCGCCCGGGTCACCCGCGCCGCGATGCAGGAGGTCCTCGGCCAGGAGCACGTCACCGTGGCCCGCAGCCGGGGCGTCGCCGAGCACGAGGTGATCCGCCGGCACGTGTTCCGCAACGCCCTGGGCACCGTCCTGACCACGGGAGGCCTGATCGTCTCCACCCTGCTGGTGTGCACCGTCCTGGTCGAGTCCGCGTTCAGCGTCGGCGGCATCGGCCAGCTCCTCGAACTGTCCACCACCACCAAGGACTTCCCCACCGTGCAGGCCATCTCCCTGCTCATGGTGGGGCTGTTCATGGCGGTCAACCTCGTCGTCGACCTGCTGCACCCGCTGGTCGACCCCAGGGTCACCCTCGCGCCGAAGAGGTCCGCCGCATGAGCACCACCGTCCTGCGCCGCCCCGGCCTCGCCCGCCTGCGCACCGCCCGAGCACCCCTGTACCACCTCTGCCTCGGCCTCGTCGCCGTGGTCGTCCTGGTCGCCGTGCTCGCCTCCTGGCTCGCCCCGTACGACCCGAACGCCGTCGACCTGGGCAACGCCCTCGCCGGCCCCTCCGGCGACCACCTGCTCGGCGTCGACGCCGCCGGCCGCGACACCCTGTCCCGGCTGATGCTCGGCGCCCGCACCTCGCTGCTCGGCCCGCTCGGGGTGGTCGCCTTCTCCACCCTGGCCGGCGTCGCCATCGGCGTCACCGCGGCCTGGCGGGGCGGCTGGCTCGACTCCGTCCTGTCCCGCTCCACCGAACTGGTCTTCGCCTTCCCCGGCATGCTGCTGGCGATCCTGATCGTCGCGGTCTACGGAGAGGGGCTGATCGCCCCGGTGATCGCCCTCGCCATCGCCTACCTGCCCTACGTCAGCCGCCTCAGCCGCTCACTCGTCCTCGCCGAACGCTCCCGCCCCTACGTCGAGGCCTATCGCGTCCAGGGCCATTCCGGGCTCCAGATCTGCCTGCGCCACATCATCCCCGGCATCGCCCCCGTCGTCCTCGCCCAGTCCACCATCAACTTCGGCTACGCCCTGATCGACCTCGCCGGCCTCTCCTTCCTCGGACTCGGCGTCCCGGCGCTCACCCCCGACTGGGGCCGCATGGTCTTCGACGGCCAGACCGCCATCCAGCACGGCTACCCCCTGTCGGCGATCCTGCCCTGCGTCGCCATCGTGCTGACCGTCGTCGCCTTCAACGTCGTCGGCGAACGCTGGGCCGACCAGGTCGCCAGGAGGGACCGATGAACGTCCTCGACATCCAGGGCCTGCGGCTGCGCCTGCCCGGCACCGCCCGGCCCGTCCTCGACGGCGTCGACCTCACCGTCGACGCCCGCGAGACCGTCGCCCTCGTCGGCGAATCCGGCTCCGGCAAGAGCCTCACCTCCCGCAGCGTCCTCGGGCTGCTGCCGCGCGGCGCCACCACCGAGGGCATCGTGCGGGTCAACGGCGACGACGTCCTCACCATGAGCCCGGAACAGCTGCGCCGCCTGCGCACCGACACCGCGGCCATGGTCTTCCAGGACCCGCGCGCCTCCATCAACCCGCTCCGGCGCATCGGCGACTTCCTCACCGAGACCAGCCGCCGGGGCCCCGGCGGGGCCGACGCCGCCGCCGGACGGGCCGCGGAGATGCTGGCCGCCGTCGGGCTCCCGGGGACCACGCTCGGCAAATATCCGGGGCAGCTGTCCGGCGGCATGCTGCAACGCGTCATGATCGCGGGGGCGCTGATGGGCGACCCCGCCCTGATCCTCGCCGACGAGGCCACCACCGCGCTGGACGTCACCACCCAGGCCGAGGTCGTCGCCCTCCTCGGCGACCTGCGCGAACGCTTCGGCACCGCACTGGTCTTCGTCACCCACGACCTCGGACTCGCCGCCGCCATCAGCGACCGCGTCTACGTCATGTACGCGGGGCGGATCGCCGAAACCGGGCCGGCCGAGGCCCTGTTCGAGCGGCCGCGCCACCCGTACACGGCCGCGCTGCTCGCCTCCACCCCCCGCCTGGACTCCCCCCGGGGCAGGCTGGCCGCCATCGGCGGCAGGCCACCGAGCCTGCGCGAGGACCTGACGGGCTGCCCCTTCGCCGCCCGCTGCCCGCTCGCGACCGAGGTGTGCACCGAGCGGGCGCCCACCCTGCTGCCGCTCGCCGACGAGCCGGCCCGGCGGGCCGCCTGCCACCACGGCGACCGCGTCGCGGAGGTGACCGCCGATGCCTAGGAGCACTGCCGACAGCCCCAGCACGCCCGACCCCGCCACGACGAGCCCCGCCACGACCAGCCCCGTCACGACCAGCCCCGGAGGAGAACCAGCGATGCCGAAGACCGTCCTGGAGGCCGTCGGCCTGCACCGCGCCTACGGGAGCGTCCAGGCGGTCGACAACGTCTCCTTCACCCTGGCCGAAGGCGGATCGCTGGGCATCGTCGGCGAGTCCGGGTCGGGCAAGACCACCACCGCCCGGATCGTCGTCGGGCTCGAACGGGCGGACACCGGACGGGTCCTGGTGCACGGCCGGGACCGCACCGAGCACCGGCGCGGCCGGGCCCACCGGCTGGCCCGCGCCCGCGAGGTCCAGATGGTCTTCCAGGACCCGTACCTGTCCCTCGACCCCCGCACCAGTGTCGGCGCCGCGCTGCGCGAAACGCTCAGGCTGCACTTCCCCGACGCGGACCACCCCCGCCGGATCGCCGAACTCCTCGACCAGGTCGGCCTCGGCGAGCGCGAGGCCGAGGCCCTGCCCCGCCAGCTCTCCGGCGGCCAGCGCCAGCGCGTCGCCATCGCCCGCGCGCTGGCCGTCGAGCCCGCCGTCCTCGTCCTCGACGAGGCGGTGGCCGCCCTCGACGTCTCGGTGCAGGCGCAGATCCTCAACCTGCTCGCCGACATCCGCGAACAGACCGGCATCGGCTACCTGTTCATCACCCACGACCTGGGCGTCGTGCGGTGCGTCACGGACGAGGTGGTCGTGATGCGGCACGGCCGGATCGTCGAGTCCGGCCCCACCGCCGAGGTCCTCGCCCGCCCCCGGCACGCCTACACCCGGCTGCTGCTCGACTCCGTGCCCAGGCCGGGCTGGGACCCGCGGTCCATCGCGGACGCCCGCCGGGCCCTGTAGCCGGGCCTTCCGGACTATCGGACCCTCCGGACTGCCGGGGTCCCGCGGGGTCGGCGGACTCCACGGGGCCCCGGTGTCGTTCGGCCCGCGGGCGGACGACGGGCGGACGACGCCGGGGCGCAGGGCGTGCTACGCCGTCCCGGACGGTGCTCCGGCGAGCGCGCGCACCAGCGTCCCCAGCACCGTCGCCGCGTCCACGTTCGAGTCGAGGGACTGGATGGCCGCGAGGCCGTCCACCGCCGCCGCGACCGCCTCGCCCAGGGGTCGCGGGTCGATGCCGCCGCCCCGCTCGTCGGCGAGCACCTGGAAGAGCCGGACGAAGCACGACCGCCAGCGCAGGTACTCCTGCTCCAGACTCCCCCGGACGCGTTCGTCGTTGAGGGCGTGCCAGTGCAGGGCCGCGTGCAGGTGCGACAGGTCCGGGCTCTCGCCCCGGGTCAGCAGGCCGATCACGCGCTCGGTCCGCTCGGCGAAGTCGCCGGGGCCGTCCACCGCTTCCTCCAGCGGGGAGATCCACTCCGGCCGGATGTCCTCGATCACCGCGACGATCAGATCGGTGCGGTCGCGGAAGTGGTAGTGGCACATCCCGTGCGAAACGCCGGACAGCGCGGCGACGTTGCGCGTGGTGAAGCGCCCGGCGCTCTCGCCGGCCAGCAGGGTCCGGGCGGCGGAGACGAGCCGTGACCGGGTCTGCTCCCCCTTGGCCGACGAGCGCGTGCGCCCCTGCGGTACCACGGGGGCCGCCTGAACCTGTTCCTTCTCGCCTGTTGCCATGGCGCAACTCTAGGACGTGTCCGGCCAGGCCCCCGCTCCAGGAATCTTCGTCCGATCCTGCGCAGATAATTGACCGAGCGCTTGGTTAGTTCTACCTTTCGAGTCAATCCCGTTGCCGAGACGGGCAGTTGACCGGAGGACCCGATGAACGATCACGTCCCGAGCAGGTCCGGCCTGGGCAGACCCGGCCTGGGCAGACGACAGTTCCTCACCGCGGCCGGCCTCACCGCAGCCGGCCTGGCCGTGACGTCAGCGGCAAGCTCCACCGCCGCCGCGGCCGGCCTCCGCAACTCCCGCGACTCCCGCAGCGAGGGCACCGCGCTGTCGGGTGCGTTCGCCGTCCCGATCGACGGCGCTCGGCACACCCGGACCTGGATGGCCTGGCCCGACAGCACCGCGATCTGGCGCAGCCAGCTCAGCGGCGTCCAGTCGAACATCGCGCTGATCGCCAAGACCATCGCCAAGTACGAGCCGGTCGTCATGTGCGCCAACCCCGCGAGCGCCGCCAAGGCCCGCTCCCTGTGCGGCTCGTCGGTCACCGTGATCACCACGATCCCCGTCGACGACTGCTGGATGCGCGACACCGGCCCGGTCTTCCGCACCAACGGACCGGGAGCCCTCGACGCCGTCGGCCTCAACTTCAACGGCTGGGGAAACCGGCAGACCCACGCCAACGACGCGCTGGTCGCCCAGCGCATCGCCGCCTACGTCGGGGTGCCGTTCACGGCTGCCGGTCTGATCGCCGAAGGCGGCGCCATCGAACAGGACGGCGCCGGCACCCTGATGGCCACCCGCAGCAGCATCGTCAACGACAACCGCAACCCCGGGATGAGCCAGGCGCAGATCGAGGCCGCGATGTGCCAGGCCTACGGCGCGTCCAAGGTCATCTGGTTCACCGGCATCAGGAACCAGGACATCACCGACGACCACGTCGACGCCACCTCGCGCTTCCTCGCACCCGGCGCCGGGCTGGTCCAGATGCCGCTGGCGACCGACAACGACGCGTGGGCGAACGACGCGCGCGAGCAGTACCAGATCCTGTCCGCCGCCACGACGGCCGCAGGCGGTCCGACCGCGGTGACCAAACTCCAGGGCCCGGACTACTACAAGATCCGCTCCACCAACCAGAACTTCGTCGCCTCCTACGCCAACTACTACGCGTGCAACGGCGCCGTGATCTCCGCCCAGTTCGGTGACAGCACGGCCGACGCCGCCGCCCGGGCGACCCTGGCCCGGCTCTTCCCCGGACGCACCGTCGAGCAGCTCAACATCGACTCCCTCGGCGCCGGCGGCGGCGGCATCCACTGCGTCACCCAGCAACAGCCCGCCGTCTGACACACGTCAGCAACACGTGCGTGGCATGCGCGGACGGAGTTTTGAACGATCGGTGCAGGACCCGGCCGGCGGAGGTGCGCAGGAAGAGGTTCTTCACCCTCCACGAACGGGACCGAGCCAGCCGGTCGGGAGGCCCGGGGGAATCTCACCCCCGGGCTCCCGCAGAGTGAGCTCCGGCCGAACCTCCGCCCGGTCCCCGGCCCGGTCGTCCGGCCGGGGACCTGCCGATTCGCGTCAGAGCAGCCGGGCTCCCGGCTTGACCTCCCGGTCCGGGGCGATCAGGACCACGTCGCCGCCGCCCTCGCCCGGCACCCCGAGCACGAGGACCTCGGACATGAAGTCCGCGACCTGCCGGGGCGGGAGGTTCACCACGGCCATCACCAGGCGGCCTTCGAGGTCGTCGAGCGCGTACAGATCGGTGATCTGGGCGCTGGACTTCCGAACGCCCAGATCACCGAAGTCGATCCACAGCTTGTACGCGGGTCGGCGGGCGCGCGGGAACGCCTCGGCGCGGACGATCCGGCCCGCACGGATGTCGACGTTCAGGAAGTCGGTGATCGTGATCTCGTCCGCCGCCATCAGACCGCCACCGAGGGAAGCAGTTCGACCGACATCGGCAGGGCGGAATGGCAGGCGAGGGAGTCGTGCGTGTGGGAGATGTGACCCTCCATGGCGGGCTTCCGCGTGAAGAAGATCAGCATGTCCCTGGTGGAGGTCTGCTGCGGGTCGGCGGCGACCACCGGGGAGAGGCTGTGCTTCCGCTCGTGGTCGACGACCAGCATGGTGTCGAGGAAGTGGCGGTGCTGGTACTGGCCCACGACGAGCTCCGGTTCGACCTCGTCCCAGCGGACGGCGTTGATCTGCTGCATGTCGTGGAGGAAGGTGATCGCGCTGTCGGCGGTCATGTTCTCACTGCCGAGCAGGGTGGTCATGGTGTGGTCCACGCCGTCGCTGTGCACCCCTTCGAGGGCGGGCTCGCCGACGAGTTCGGGCGTGGTGACGGTCCGCAGGTTGAACAGGGTGCACACCCAGCCGGGGTAGTCGTAGTCCAGCTTCGGGCGGTGCGCGATCTCCACGTCCTGGACCATGAACGCCTTGAACAGGAGCAGCCCCTGGAAGGCCCGGTTCAGCTGGAGGTCGTCACCGACCTCCGCGAACTCACGCTTCTTTCCGGAGTCATGCCGTACGAAGTCCTCGTCGGCCGACAGCGCGAACGGCTGGAACTCGCCCCGGTCGACCGTCCCGTTCTTCACGTCGAAGTGGAAGCGTCCGTTCTTCGACTGGCGGAAGGGGAGGGTGGGATCGTCCGGCAGGTCGTCACTCACCCGCTGGAGCTGGGCCAGGTCGGCGTCGGTGGCGCCGAGCCCCTTCAGCAAGTCGGCCATGCGCTCTCCAGGGACGAAGGCCGAACGCTGCTCGACGTACTCCTTCTTGATCCGGGTCAACTCGGCTATGACCTGGTCGAAGTCGTTGGTGTTCATAAGATGGATACTCCGTTTCGGTTCAGGGGACGACTCCCCGCGGGACCTCTCGTGTCATTGGCGACGTCCGCCCGGGGTGGAACCGATCGCCTCCGACGAGAAAAACCTATGGGCCGCTGATCAATGATCAGTCAACGATAGATCTACGTGCGCGACATGGCTGATTCAACGCCTTGACTGTTCCACGAACCCGTAGATCACAGTCAAGTGACGGTCAGTCATCCATATGACTTCCTGATGGTCAAGGCCGACCGCAGGGATCCGGCCAGGACCGCTTTCACTCCAACCGGGTTCAAGTAGTTCGGGGAAGTACGGACCGCGTCGCCAACGAATACGTGTCGTGAATTCGGACGCCGTCCGCCTCAGAGGCGTACCAGCGCCTCGCGGGTCAGATCGGCCAGGGTCGGGTAGCCGTCGACCGCCATGAGCAGGTCGGCCTCCGCCAGCAGCGAGCGCAGCACGTGCACGATGCCGTCCTCGCCGCCGAGCGCCAGCCCGTACGCGTACGGGCGGCCGACGCCGACCGCGGTGGCGCCGAGGGCGAGCGCCTTGACCACGTCGGCGCCGCTGCGCACCCCGGAGTCGAAGAGCACCGGCAGACTGCCCGCCGCCTCGACCACGGCGGGCAGCGCGTCCAGGGCGGGCAGGCCTCCGTTGGCCTGGCGGCCACCGTGGTTGGAGCAGTAGAGGCCGTCGACGCCGCCGTCCCGGGCCCGGCGGACGTCCTCGGGGTGACAGACGCCCTTGAGGATGATCGGCAGGTCGGTGAGCGAGCGCAGCCACGGCAGGTCGTCCCAGGTCAGCGGGTTGCCGAAGATACCGGCCCACTCCAGGATCGCCGCACCCGGATCCTCCTCGGGGGCCTTGGCCAGGCGGGCCCGGAAGACCGGGTCGGTGAAGTAGTTCGCCAGGCAGTGGCCGCGCAGCTGGGGGAAGTTGGACGTCGCGAGGTCGCGCGGACGCCAGCCGGTGATCCAGGTGTCCAGGGTGACCACGATGCCCTGGAAGCCGGCCGCCTCCGCGCGGTGCACCAGGCTGGCGGCGAGGTCGCGGTCGGTCGGGGTGTAGAGCTGGAAGAAGCCGGGCGTGTCACCGAACTCGGCCGCGACCTGCTCCAGCGGGTCGACGGTGAGGGTGGAGGCCACCATCGGCACACCGGTGCGGGCGGCGGCCCTGGCCGCGGCGAGGTCTCCGTGGCCGTCCTGGGCGCAGAGGCCGATCACACCGACCGGCGCCAGGAACAGCGGCGAGGGCAGGGTGTGGCCGAACAGGTCGACGGTCAGGTCGCGACGGGCGGCGCCGACCATCATCCTGGGGTAGAGGCCCCACCGCTCGAAGGCCCGGACGTTGGCGCGCTGGGTGTGCTCGTCCCCCGCGCCGCCGGCCACGTACGACCAGATCGACGGGGGGAGGGCGGCCTGCGCCCCGGCCTCCAGCCCGGCGTACGTCATCGGCAGGGCGGGCAGCACCCCGCGCAGGCCGTCGAAGTAGATCTCGTTCTGGTAGTCACCGAACTGCTGGGCCATGGTTCCCAACCTCCTGCTGGTGTGGCGCGGTGTGGTGTCCGTGTGCGTGTGCGTGTGCGGGAGTGACGGAAGTGACAGGAGTGACGGTTGCGTTGATCTGATGTCTACCGACCCCTGCGAGCGTTCGGACGTCTTGCCATAGGTACGTAGGGAGCGTCAACGTGTTTCGAACGATTGTTGTCCGTACGGCTGTTGCCGGTGCGGCCGTGCTGGCGCCGGTGGTGGGCGCTGTTGCCGTGGGCGCGGGGGCCCCCGTGCGGCAGGGCTCGCCGACCGAGCCGTCGGCACAGGCCTGCGGCGGGTCGGCCGACGTGCACTGCCTCTCGGGGCACATCACGTGGAACGGGACCGGTCTCGTCATCCGCTACCGGGGGTGAGGAGTCCGGTCGGCGGTCGCCAGGGCGGCCAGCATCGACGTCACGTCGGCGGCCTCCGGGGCGCTGAGGCGGCTGAGCAGTAGACGCGCCTTCGCCTCCTGATGCCGGGCGGCGTGGTGGTCGCCCCGGGCGGTCATCGCGTGGGCCAACACCAGGTGGGCGAGGGCGCGTTCGCGCTGTCGCCCACCTTCTTCTGCGAGGTCCAGTGCCCGCTCCGCCTGCTGCACGGCCTCGTCGAGCCGTCCGAGCAGGCGCAGGACGTCGGCCAGGCGGCTTCGGGCGGCCGACTCCCGGTTGAGATCGCCGGTGACGCCCGCGCAGCAGATACACGACTGCAACTGCGCCGCGGCGTCGTCGAGTCGGCCCAGCTCCTGGTAGGCGAGGCCGAGGACGTAGTGCACGTACGCGGTCATCGCGACGTCGGCGGTCCCCCCGGGCTCGGCGAGGATCCGCTGACAGGTCTGCACCGCCGTGGCCGCGTGACCGGTGCGGATGCGGGACAGGGCCGCGTTCGCGGTGCTCGCCACCTCGCCGGACCGGTGGCCGAGCTGCCGGGCGAGCACCACCGCCTCGTCGAAGGCGGCGATCGCCTCCTCGTGCCGGCCCTCGGCCTGGGCGATGAGGCCCAGGTCGTTGAGGGCTTGCCGGAGAACGGCCGGGTCCTCCGCCTCCCGGCAGGCTTCGGCGGCCTGCCGGGCCTGTGCGCCGGCCTCGCCGAGCCGGGCCCGGGCCAGCAGGACCGTGCCGAGGAGGAACCGCGACCGGCCCTCCGCGCAACGGTCGCCGGCCGCGACGGCGGCGGCGATCAGCGTGCGCGTGGCGTCTTCCGCCCGGCCGCCCACGGCGCCGAGGCCGAGCGGGCTGAGGGCGATCAACAGGTTGACGGCCGCCCGCAGGTCGGTCATCGCCGAGGGCCGACCGTCGGCGATGACGCGCAGGGTGTCCGTCGCGACGGCGGCCGCGAGCGCCACGGCGCCGGGTGTCTCGGTCCGGGCCCACCGGCGGGCGTCCGCCAGATCCGCGAAGACCGGGGAGACCTGGAAGACCGGGGAGACCTGAGCGCGCAAGGAAGCCGGGGCGGCCGGGGCGGCCAGGGGGCGGTCAGGACGGGCGGCCGGCTGCTGGAGCGGCTCGCCGAAGACGTCGGCGACCGGGTCGCCGGGTACGGCGAGGGTGAAGGCCGTACGGGCGCAGCCGAGCAGATGGGTCAGCAGCCGCTGCTGGGCGCCGGCCCGTTCGTGGTCGCCGGTCCGCAGCGACGCCCGGCGGGCGAAGGCGCGCACCAGGTCGTGGTAGCGGTAGCGCCCGGCGCCCATCGACTCCAGCAGCGCCTGGTCCACCAGCGACTCCGCGAGCCGCTCCGCCTGGTACTCCGCCAGGCCCAGGACTGCGGCTGCCGATGCCAGACCGAGGTCGGGCTCCGCCCAGGAGAGCATCCGGAACGCCGTGGCCAGGGGTGGTGGGAGCAGCCGGTAGCTGAGCTCGAAGACCTGCTCGATCGCCAGGTCGCCCGTGCGGAGGGCGTCGATGCCCTCGCGGTCGTCGGCCAGGCTCCGGACGAGCTCGGCGATCGGCTGGTCCGGGGTGGCGGCGAGCCGGGCCGCGGCGATCCGTACGGCCAGCGGGAGCCGGCCGCAGGCATCGACCAGCATCCTGGCCTGGGGGCCCTGTTCGGACCGGCGTGCCGCGCCGATGACCGAGTCGAGCAGGCCGATCGCCTCGGGCTCGCTGAACACGTCCAGCGCGACGTTCAGAACCGACGGCACACTGGTGAGCACCGCGCGGCTGGTGACGATGACCGCGCAGTCCGACGAGCCGGGCAGCAACGGCTGGATCTGGGCCTCGTCGCGTGCGTTGTCCAGGAGGATGAGCAGCCGTCGTCCCGCGCTGGCGGTCCGGAACAGCGCCGCCCTGCTTTCGAGGTCCTTGGGCACAACTGCCGCCCGCACGCCCAGTGTTGTCAGGAAGTCCGCCAGGATGTCGGACGCGTTCGCGGGCACCAGGTCGGCGCCGCGCAGGTCCGCGTACAGCCGGCCGTCCGGGAAGTCCGGGCGCACGGTGTGGGCGGCTCGCACCGCGAGGGTCGTCTTCCCCACCCCGGCCATCCCGGTCACGGTCACCAGTCGCAGTGCGGGGCTGGTCCGTCCGGTCAGTGCTTGTCCGATTCCGGCAATGTGGTCTTGCCGCCCGATGAACTGCGACAGCACCGGGGGGAGTTGGTCCAGGGCCTCGCCGTCGGCCGCATCGCCTGCGCCTCGGTCAGTCGGCGTGGGCGGTAACGGTACGTCTGGGCGTAAGTCCGGACCGGGTGCACCGGTCCTCGATCGCATGGTGGCATCCACACCGAGATCGTGACACAACTCCGTGAGCACGGGCGCCGGTTCGATCCCCAGCTGCTCCACCAGCCGTAATCGGAGCGCGTCGTAGACCGCGCGCGCCTCGGACGTGCGGCCTTGCCGGTGCAGCGCGCGGATGAGCAGTTCCTGCAGGCGCTCGTGGAGCGGGTGGTCACCGGCCAGCTGCTCCAGCTCCGGCAGGTAGCCGGAGGGAGCGTCGAGTGCCGCGTCGAGAGCCACGTCAGGGGCTACGTCAGGGGCTACGTCGAGGGCTACGTCGAGGGCGAGGCGCTCTTCCAGGAGGGTGAGGCGCAGCCTCGAAAGCCGTTCCCGCTCGCGGCACATGAGCGGTCCAGGCAGGCCGGCGAGCGGCTCCCCGCGCCACTGGGTCAGGGCTTCTCCCAGTGCGTTCCGGGCGTCCTGCGGCCGCTCGGCGGCGCACGTCCCGGCCAGCTCCTGCAAGCGCTTGACCTGCCACACATCCACGCGGTCCGGCTCGACGGCCAGACGGTAGCCGCCCATTCGGGAGATCAGCACCGTGGGCGCCGTGCGCAAGGGCTCCAGCAGATTCCGCAGCTGCCACACGTAGGTGCGCAAGGTGGTGTCGGGCGCACCGGGCGGCTGGTCTCCCCAGAGGTCGGCGATCAGCTCGTCGACCGTCACGACCGCGTTCGGGCGCAGCAGCAGAGCGGCCAGCACCGACCGCTGCTGCGGGCCGCCGAGGTGCAGGTCCGTGCCGGCGCGCCGGACCCGCAGCGTGCCGAGCAACGCGAAGCTCAGCGAATCCTGATCATGATCTGGACGCACGTGTTCCCCTCATCCGGTCGGCCGGGTGCCGAACCGGCCATCAGCCTCTGCCTGGTGTTCCGATTGTCGGTGAACGGACCCGCGTTCTCCCTGCGGGCCCAGGCATACTGTGTCAACTCTGACCCTGCAAAGGCGGGTTGCCGTGAGGGCGCGCCGACTCCACCACATGAGGACGTACAGGGTCAGGCTGCCGATCAGGCCGGCGCCCGCGCCCTTCGCCGCGTCGGACAGCACCCCTTCGATCACGGCGCCCAGCGGGAGCCCGTCCGTCGCCGCCTCCGGGCCGGCGAGCCACCGCCAGGCGTGGGCGACGGCTCCGACGACCGCGACCAGGGCCATGGCGAGGAGGACGGGGCGCCGGAGCGCGCTGCCGGGCTTCGTGCGGCCCTCACCGGCGAGGAGGCGGGCCCGCCTCGGCCACACGTACACCGCGATGGCGGCCAGCCCGCCGATCGTGCTCGCGTGCTGCAACGCCCGCGCCCAGGTGAGGCTGCCCACCAGCGTGGAGTTGAGCCAGGGCGTACGGGTGACCACGAAGCCGTCGAAGTGGGTGAAGGCGTCCCAGACCAGGTGGGTGGCGATGCCGATCAGGGCGGACAGCACGATCCACCCGGCTCGCCGCGCCAGCGCGCCGGCAGTGCGCAGCCGCCGCGACGGAGTGACGGGCACCGGCACCGGCACCGGCAGCAGGGACGCCAGCGGGCGATGGCCTGCGCGGAGCAGCGCCCACAGGGCGAGGGCGTACGGCAGGGCGACGGTGACGGCGCCCGGGGCGCTGTGCGAGGTCGTGGCGTTGACGAAGGGTTCGTACCAGGACTGCGCGCTGACGGGCAGTCCCGTGGTGACGACGAAGTAGGGCAGGTCCGGTGCGACGGCTCCGGCGACCAGCGCGGCCCGGCTGAAGGGCCTCCGCAGCAACGGCAGTACAGCCGCGGGGTGGGCCAGGGTGAACGGCATGAGCATCCTCTCGCGCAGACCCCAATAGTCCGTCGAACGGAATGCTACGTCAAACGGACTAATGGCCTCTGGCGGACGCGCCGCGCCATCCCTTGCTGTCCGTACGGGCCGAAGCGCGCAGGTTCCGAGATTCCTGGACGAGATCGCACTCGAACCCGCGTGGGCTACCGCGGTTGGCTCGGCATCCGACTCTGCTCCGGATCCTCGACACGGCCGCCACCGACGAGGGCCCGTTCCTGCGGGTGCTGTTCCTCAAGCCGCGGCCCCGACACCGTGGAACGACGGCTGTGCGCGGCGACCCGGGCCGCGTGAGCGGTCCGCGCCGGCTCGAACGGCGGCGGTACGGCGAGGGGTCCCACCGACCGGTGGGACCCCTGCGCGTGGGTGGGTCAGCCCGCTGCCCCCGCCGTCGGCCGGACGGCGACCGCATCGATCTCGAAGAGCATCCCCGGCAGGGCGAGCGAGGCGACCCCGCTGAGCGTCTGCGCGGGCAGCCGGTCGCCCCAGGCCCCGGCCAGGGCCTTGCCGAGGACGGCCAGCTTCTCCGGGTCGTGGTCGACGATGTACGAGCCGAGCCGGACCACGTGCTCGAAGCCGAGGCCGACCCCGGCGAGCGCGGTGCGCAGGTTGGCGAGGGCGAGCTCCGCCTGGGCGGCGAAGTCGCCGGGCACGACCTGACCGCCGGCGTCGGAGGCGTACTGGCCGCCGATGAACACCGGTTCGCCGGGCGCGGAGGCGGCGTGGCTGTAGCCGAACGGCGTCGGGTCGTGCAGGCCGGGCGGGTTGGTGATGGTGCGGGTGTCGGTCACGGGGTTCCTTCCCTGGTGTCGGGCCGAGCTCGGTGTCGGGCGGTCTACGGCTCGGACCGGGCGGCTTCCTCCCGGGCGTCGCGCCAACTCGGCGACTCCAGGAAGTGGTTGTCGAAGAGGTCCTGCTTGGCGAGCAGTTCCTCGACCGTCGCCTCGCCCGCGCGGATCCGCTCCAGCAGGCGGAAGTAGTCGAAGCGCTCCACCCCGGGGGTGATCACGATCAGCAGGTCCGCCCCGGAGTCCGGCGCCGCCGCGAAGGCATGCGGCAGATGGGGCGGCACCACCACGAGGTCGCCGCTCCGGGCGGTGACCACCTCGTTCCCGACCAGCACCTGGGCCGAGCCGTCGACGACGAAGAACAGCTCCGAGGAGCCCCCGTGGTAATGCGGGGTGGCGCCGTCCTTGCCGCGCCCCAGCGTGACGCGCAGGGTGCTCAGGGCGCCGCCGGTGGCGCTGGAGTCCGCCAGCAGCCGCCCCTTGCCGCCGAGCATTCCGACGGTCTCGGCTTCGTCGCCCCGCACCACCACGGCTTCCGGTCCGATCAACGTCATTGGCCTCTCCCTACAGTGAGCGCTTCGATAGTTCCCTGGCTGATAGTACTACGTCTAACTATCTCCCATCGAATAACATGCCCCTATGGATCACGTGGACGTCATGCTCGACCAGTGGAGCCGGGAGCGCCCGGACCTCGACCTGGCGGCGGTCGGCACCGTCGGCCGCCTCGGCCGCCTCGCGCTGCTCGCGGGCCGGGTCGTCGAAGAGGTGTTCAAGCAACACGGCCTCCAGCGCGGCGAGTTCGACGTTCTCGCCACCCTGCGCCGCTCCGGCGCGCCGTACGAACTGATGCCCTCCGAACTCGCCACGCTGCTGCTGATGTCGCGGGCCGGCATGACCAGCCGGATCGACCGGCTGGAATCGGCGGGCCTGGTGGAACGCCGCACCGACCCGGCGGACCGGCGCAGCGTCCGCATCGCCCTCACCCCGGCCGGACGCGCCCTCGTGGACGCCGCCTTCACCGACCACGCGGCCAACGAGACCGCGCTGCTCTCCGCCCTCTCGGGCGAGGAACGGGCCACCCTGGACGGGCTCCTGCGCAAACTGCTCACCGACGTCGAGGGCGCGCAGAGCCCGGCGCCCTGACGGCCCCGCCCGACGCCCCCGCCCGAGGTCCAGCCACCCGCGACCGCCCCGGAACGCCGTGGGGGGGGGGGGCGGGGGCGGGGGGCGCGCGCCGGGCGCCGCCGCCCCGCGCCGGGGCCCGGGCGCGGGCGCGCGC
>NZ_JBHWIJ010000184.1:0-17429 GCF_042732255.1 Kitasatospora sp. NPDC059803
TCGCCGTAGAACTCCCCGGGCGCCACCAGGATGCCGAGCTCGGCCAGCGCGCCCACCGTCACCCAGCAGGGCTCGTCCCTGGTCGCCCAGAGGAAGAGCGCGCCCACCGAGTGGTCGATCCGGAAGCCGCACTCCAGCAGCGCCGCGCGCAGCACGGCCCGCCGCCGGGCGTAGCTCCCGCGCTGCCCCGCCAGGTGCGAGTCGTCGCCGAGCGCCGCCACCATGGCGGCCTGCACCGGGGCGGGCACCATGTGTCCGGCGTGCTTGCGCACCTCCAGCAGCGTGGCGATCACCGCCGGGTCCCCGGCAGCGAACCCGGCCCGGTAGCCGGCCAGGTTGGAGCGCTTGGAAAGCGAGTGCACGGCCAGGACCCCCTCGTGGCTGCCACCGCTGATCTCGGGGTGCAGCACCGAGCGGGTCTCGCCCTCCCAGACGTGGTCGAGGTAGCACTCGTCGTTCACCACGAGGGCGCCGCGCTCCCGCGCCCAGCCGACGATCGCGCGCAGCTCGGCGGTGCCGAGGACGCGGCCCTCCGGGTTGGACGGGGAGTTCAGCCAGACCACCCTGGGGGCGGGGCCGTCGTAGTCCAGCGGCGAGGCCGTCCGGACCAGCCGGGCACCCGCCAGCCGGGCGCTCACCTCGTACGTGGGGAAGGCGAGTTCGGGCACCAGGACGACGTCGGAGGGGCCCAGGCCGAGCATGGTGGGCAGCCAGGCGATCAGCTCCTTGGTGCCGACCGCGGGGATCACCGCGGACGGGTCCACGCTCACGCCCTCGCGCCGCAGCAGCCATGCCGCGACGGCCTCGCGGAGCTGCGGCGTACCCTCCGTGGACGGGTAGCCGGGGGCGTCCGCGGCGGCGGCCAGGGCCGCGCGGACGACGGCCGGCGTCCGGTCCACCGGGTCGCCGAGCGCCAGGTTGACCAGCCCGTCGGGGTGGGCGGCGGCGAGCTTGCGGTAGGGGAACAGGACGTCCCAGGGGAACTTCGGCAGCCGCTCGATCATGCCCGGGCCCCCTTCGCGACGGTGCGGGCCAGCGGCGGCGCCTGGCAGTCGGAGTCGATGCCCCAGGAGACGATCCGCTCCGGGGTGATCCGGATCAGCTCGTCGTCGACGTGCGGCAGGACCTCCTTGCCGCCGGTGGGGAGCGCCTGCGCGGTGCCGCGGATCTCCAGGCCCCGGACCACCCAGTCCGCCGGGTCCAGCACGTCGTCCACGACCAGCGAGACCTTCGGATTCTCCTGCACGTGGCGGTACTTGAGGCTGCGGGCCATGCCGCGACCGGTCACATCGATGGTGCCGAGGCCGGCGTTGTAGTGGAAGCCGAGCGGGACGACGTGCGGCTGCCCGCGACCGTCCACGGTGGCCAGGCGGGCTAGCGACTGCGAGGCCAGGTAGGCGGCCTCGTTCGCGGTGAAGGGCATGACGGGTCCTCACATCGGTCGGATCAGGGATTCCGCCGACGCTAGGCGTCGCCCTTCGAGCCGCTTTCGTGCCCCGCCCGCGCCAGGGCTGCCAAGAGCGCTGGACACCGGCTCGAAGCGGCGCTGGCACGGTGGGCCCGTCGTACAGGAGCCGGCAGCGGAGGGCGCGATGGACTGCGATGTGGTGGTGGCGGGTGCGGGGCCGACGGGCCTGATGCTCGCCTGCGAGCTGGCGTTGGGCGGTGCCCGGACGCTGGTGGTGGAGCGTAGGGAGGAGCCGGAGAAACACTCGAAGGCCATGGGCATGCAGGGCCGCACCGTGGAACTGCTGGAACTGCGCGGGCTGCTCGACCGGTTCCTGGAGGGCGCGGGCCTGCTCAAGGGCGGCAACTTCGCCAGCCTGGGCGTGCCGATGCGGTTCGAGGAGTTCGACACCCGGCACCCGTACGTGCTGCTGGTGCCGCAGCTGCGCACGGAGGAGCTGCTGGCCGAGCGGGCGCGGGAACTCGGCGTGCGGATCGTCCGGGGCGCTCCCGTCACCGGCTTCACCCAGGACGAGGACGGCGTGACCGTCGAGACCGGGACCGGCAGCGTCCGGGCGCGCTACCTGGTCGGCTGCGACGGCGGCGGCAGTACCGTACGCCGGCAGGCGGGGATCGCCTTCACCGGCCAGGACCCGCACATGTACGCGCTGATCGGGGACATGCGGTTCCGAGGTGAGCTGCCGCGCGGTGAGGGACTGGGGCCGATGCGCCCGGTGGGTCTGGTCAACCCGGAGAAGAGGTCCTGGTTCGGCGCCTTCCAGCACAAGCCGGACGTCTACCGGGCCACCGTCGCCTGGTTCGGCGAGCCCTTCCCCGACCGCAACGCGCCGGTCACCGAGGAGGAGATGCGCGCGGCCCTGGTCGAGCACACCGGCGGCGACCACGGGATGCACGACGTCACCTGGCTGTCCCGGCTCACCGACGTCTCCCGGCTGGCCGGGGCGTACCGCAGCGGCCGGGTGCTGCTGGCCGGCGACGCGGCGCACATCCACCTGCCGGCCGGCGGGCAGGGGCTCAACCTCGGTATCCAGGACGCGGTGAACCTCGGCTGGAAGCTCGCGTCCGTGGTACGCGGCCAGGGCGGCGAGGAGTTGCTGGACAGCTACCAGGGCGAGCGGCGCCCGGTCGCCGACGGCGTGGTGCGCAACACCCGGACCCAGGCCGTGCTGATCGACCCGGACCCGAGGTACGACGCGCTGCGCCAGACCTTCCGCGAGCTGATGGCACTGCCGGACACCAACCGCCACATCGCCGGGATGCTGTCCGGCTTCGACGTCGCCTACGGGACGGGTGACCACCCGTCGGTCGGGCGCCGGATGCCGGACGCCGACCTGCTCACCGCCGGGGGCGGCCGACGGATCAGCGGCTGCTTCACCGAGGCGCGCGGGCTGCTGCTGCTGCCCGAACCCGGACCGGCCGCCTCGCCACCGGCCGCCTCGCCACTGGCCGCCTGGGCCGACCGCGTCACCACCGTGACCGCCAAGGTCGCGGGCGCGGAGCCCGACCTCGCCTTCCTGATCCGCCCTGACGGCTACGTCGCCTGGGCCGGGCCCCCGGCGCGGCGCGAGGAGCTCCGCCACGCCGCGACCACCTGGTTCGGCGCCGCCTGAGAACCGCACGACCCGCACGACACCCGCAGCACACCGAGAGAGGGAGAAGATGACTTCAGTCACCGGCAGCCCCGCCGCCCGCGCGCGCCGGATCGTCGCACTCAACACCGCCTACTTCCAAGCGAAGGCGCTCCAGAGCGCGGTGGAGCTCGGCCTCTTCGAGCTACTGGCGGACCGCTCCGCCGGCGTCGACGAGATCCGGTCCGAACTGGGCGTCAACCACCGGCTGTTCAAGGACTTCCTGGACGCCCTGGTCGGCCTCGACCTGCTGACGGCCGAGGACGGCCGCTACCGCGCCGCCCCGCTCGCCGAGGAGTTCCTGCTCCCGGACGCTCCGACCTACCTGGGCGGCACCGCCCAGCAGCACGCCCGGCTGCACTTCCACGCCTGGGCGCAGCTGACCGACGCGCTGCGCGACGGCAAGGCCAAGTCCGCCGTCGCCGCGCAGGGTCCGCTGGCCTACCCCAAGCACTACGAGGACCTCGACCGCGCCCGCCAGGTCATGGCGCACATGGACGCCCACAACGGGTTCACCGCGGACGAGCTGGCCCGCCAGCTCGACTGGAGCCGCTACACGTCCTTCGTGGACGTCGGCGGCGCGCGCGGCAACGTGGCCTCCCGGATCGCCTCGGCCCACCCGCACCTGCGGGGCGCCGTCTTCGACCTGCCGGCGCTGCGCCCGCTCTTCGACGAGCTGGTGAGCACGGCCGGGACGGCCGACCGGGTCACCTTCCACGGCGGCGACTTCTTCGCCTCCCCGATGCCGGAGGCCGATGTGGTGATCCTCGGCCACGTGCTGCCCGACTGGCCGGTCGACGACCGCCGGGAGCTGCTGCGGCGCGCCCACAAGGCGGTGCGGCCCGGCGGCGCGGTGGTGCTCTACGACGCCATGATCGACCCGGACGAGCGGGACCCGGAGGTCCTGCTGCAACGGATCAACCACACCATGATCCGGGACGACAGCTCCGCGTACTCGCTCCAGCAGGCCCGCGACTACCTGGAGGAGGCCGGCTTCACGGTCGACCGGGTGACCGCCACCGACACCATCACCCGGGACCACTTCGCCATCGGCGTCAAGTCCGCCTGAACGGAAGGGAGAACGACGTGACGGAGCACGCCACACCGCAGGCGGAACAGCCGTACGACGTGGTCATCGTCGGCACCGGCCTGTCGGGCACCATGCTCGGCTCGATCCTGGCCAAGCAGGACTTCCGCGTCCTGCTGCTCGACGGCACCCACCACCCCCGGTTCGCCGTCGGCGAGTCGACCATCGGGCAGACGCTGGTGGTGCTGCGGCTGATCGCCGACCGGTACGGGATCCCGGAGATCGCCCACCTGGCGAGCTTCGAGGACGTGCTGGCCAACGTGAGCAGCGCGCACGGGCAGAAGAGCAACTTCGGGTTCATGTTCCACGAGGACGGCGAGGAGCCGGACCCGAACCTCACCAGCCAGTTCCGCATCCCCGGGATCGTCGGCAACGCCGCGCACTTCTTCCGGCAGGACACCGACGCGTACATGTTCCACACCGCTGTCCGCTACGGCTGCGACGCGCGGCAGGACTACCGGGTGGAGCGCGTCGACCTCGACGACGACGGGGTCACGGTGGTCGGCGCGGACGGCAGCAGCTACCGCGCCCGCTACCTGGTCGACGCCAGCGGGTTCCGCTCGCCGCTGGCCAAGCAGCTGGGGCTGCGGGAGGAGCCCAGCCGGCTCAAGCACCACGCGCGCTCGATCTTCACGCACATGGTCGGGGTGGAGGCGATCGACGACCACCTGGACACGCCCGACGGGCTGCGTCCGCCGGTGCCGTGGAACGACGGGACGATGCACCACATCTTCGAGCGCGGCTGGATGTGGATCATCCCGTTCGACAACCACCCCGGGGCCACCAATCCCCTGTGCAGCGTGGGCATCCAGCTCGACCCGAGGACGTACCCGGCGCGCCAGGACCTCACCGCCGAGGAGGAGTTCTGGTCCCACGTGGACCGCTTCCCCGCGGTGCGGCGGCAGTTGGAGGGCGCCCGGAGCGTGCGCGAGTGGGTCCGGACGGACCGGATGCAGTACTCCTCGACCCGGACGGTCGGCGAGCGCTGGTGCCTGATGTCGCACGCGGCCGGGTTCATCGACCCGCTGTTCTCCCGGGGGCTGTCCAACACCTGCGAGATCATCAACGCGCTGTCCTGGCGGCTGATGGCGGCGCTGCGCGAGGACGACTTCTCGCTGGAGCGGTTCGCCTACGTGGAGCGGCTGGAGCAGGGCCTGCTGGACTACAACGACCGGCTGGTGAACAACTCGTTCATCTCCTTCTCCCACTACCCGTTGTGGAACTCGGTGTTCCGGATCTGGGCCTCGGCCAGCGTGATCGGCGGCAAGCGCATCCTCAACGCGCTGACCGCGACCAAGGAGACCGGTGACGACACGCACTGCCAGGCCCTGGACGTCAACCCGTACCCGGGGCTGTGGTGCCCGCTGGACTTCTACAAGGAGGCCTTCGACGAGCTCACCGAGCTGTGCGAGGCCGTGGACGCCAAGCAGATGACGGCCGAGGAGGCCGCCGCCACCCTGGAGCAGCGGGTGCGGGAGTCGGACTGGATGCTGCCCGCGCTGGGCTTCAACGACCCCGACACCCATCACATCAACCCGACGGCCGAGAAGATGATCCAGCTCGCACAGTGGGCCACCGACCACCCCCGCCCGGAGATCCGGGAGCTGCTGGCCGCCAGCGCCGAGGAGGTCAAGGCCGCCATGCGCAGGAGCTAGGGTCCTGTCCGGCCGAGGACGGCCGGCGGGACCGCCGAGGGCCGCGCCCGGGGAGCTGATCCCCGGACGCGGCCCCTTCCGTCGTCGGCGCGCCGCTCAGCCCTCGGCCGCCAGGGTCAGCGCGACGGTCCTCGGGTCCTCCTCGACCGGCCAGCGGGCGTAGGAGCGGCGCCAGTACATCAGCGGGCTGGGCACCTCCGGCCGGGCGGCACCGTCCACGACGGCACCGATCACGATCGTGTGGTCGCCGGCGTCGAGGGCCGCGGCGACCCGGCACTCGGCGTGCGCGACGGCGTCCAGCGGCACGGTGGGCAGGCCACCGAGCCGGCTGGGCTCCCAGCGGACGCCGCTGAAGCGGTCGCCACTGGCCGAGGCGAACAGCGCGGAGGTGTCCTCACCACCACCGCGCAGCACGTTCACCACGAACTCGCCGCGGTCCAGCACGGCCCGCAGCACCCGGCTCTCCCGATGGATGCAGACCAGCAGCAGCGGCGGCGTCTTGGAGACGCTGCACGCCGCGGAGCAGGTCAACCCGTACGGCTCGCCGTCGGCGCCCAGGGTGGTCACCACGGTCACTCCGGTGGGCAGCGCGCCCATGATGGACAGGAAGGTCGGGCCGTCGACGCAGTCGCCGGCGAGGTCCTCGGGCAGGGGTAGGGGCATGGTGGGCATGGGGTCTCCACTCTCGGCAGTCCGGTGCGGTGTCCCCATGCTCGTCGGGCGCGTTCGAGTCGCCGTCGGGTACGCCGCGTACCCCTGGCCCGGGAGCGGGACCAGGGGTACGCGGGTTGCCTCGGACGCGCGGTCACTCCTCGTCGCGCAGCTCCCGCAGCAGGAAGGTGAGCACGAAGCCGACCGCCAGGATCAGGCCGCCGACCAGGAACATCGTCTGGAAGCCGGCGGCGAAGGCGTCGATCGTGCGGGCCGCGAGGCCACCGCTCGTGGCAGGGTCCGAGAGCGCCTGGCGCACCGCCTCGTCACCGTTCAGGTCACCGCCGATCCGGCCGGCCGCGACGCCGAACAGCACCGACATGAAGACCGCGGCGCCCGCCGTGCCGCCGAGCTGACGGAACAGGCCGGAGGCGGCGTTGGCCACGCCCAGCTCGGACTGGGGCGCCGCGCTCTGGATGGCCAGGGTGATGACCGTCTGGGAGAGCCCGATGCCCAGGCCGAGCCACGCCGTGAGCACCACCACCACCCACAGCGGGGTGTCGGCGCCGGCCGTGGAGAGCCCCAGCAGCGAGCCGGCCATCGAACCGAGCCCGACGATGGCGGGCTTCTTGAACCGGTTCGTCTTCTTGATGATCTTCGCGCAGACCATCTGGGAGATGATCGCGCCCGTCATCAGCGGGATGATCACCAGCCCGGCCACGGTGGCGGTGCGGCCCTGCACCAGCTGGAGGTAGAGCGGCAGGGTGGAGACCGTACCGAAGATGCCGACACCGATGGTGAAGTTGACTGCGGTGGCCAGGGTGATCCCGCCCCGCTTGAACAGCCGCAGCGGGACCATCGCCTCCAGGCCCCGGGCCCGCTCCGCCAGGACGAACAGCACCAGGCCGAGCGCGGCGACGGCGTACAGCACCAGCGAACGGCCCGAACCCCAGCCCCAGTCGAGGCCCTCCTCGGCGACGACCAGCAGCGGCACCAGCCAGAGCGCGAGGGTGACGGCGCCCCGGTAGTCGATCGGGTGGTTCACCCGCTGGTGCGGCAGGTTGAGTGCCTTGCGCACGCTCAGCAGCGCAACCAGCCCGAGCGGCACGTTGATCAGGAAGGCCCAGCGCCAGCCGGTCACCCCCAGGATCTCGCCGGCGCCCGCGAACAGCCCGCCGACCAGCGGGCCGAGCACGCTGGCCGCGACCCACGCCATCATCAGGTAGGAGAAGTACCGGCCGCGCTCCCGCACCGGGGCGAGGTCGGCGATGACGGCCGTGGGCAGCGACATCAGCCCGGCGCCGCCGAGTCCCTGGACCACGCGGGCGACGGCGAGCGTCTCCATCGAGTTCGCCAGCGAGCAGGCCGCCGACCCGACGATGAAGACCACGATCGCCGCCAGGTAGAGCGGCTTGCGGCCGTAGATGTCGGAGAGCTTGCCGTAGAACGGCATCGCGATCGTGGAGCTGACCAGGTAGCCGGTGATGACCCAGGCCTGGACGGTCTGCCCGTGCAGCTGGTCGCCGATCGTGCGCAGCGCGGTCGAGACGATGGTCTGGTCGAGTGCGGCGAGCAGGACTGCCAGCAGCAGTCCGGTGAGGGCCGTGATGATCTGGCGGTGGGTGAAGCCGGCCGGGCCGGCGTCGTCCGCGACGGCCTCGTCGGTCTGCGAGGCGAGGTTTGCCATGTCCTGTTTCTCCATGCGGTTTCGGTCGGCCCGCCGTGCGGTGCCGGACGACCGCACAACCCGGGCCCGACACACAAAATCGACAAGCTCTTGTCAATTTGAGGGTAGTGCCCACCTCGAGTAAATGACAAGCTCTTGTCGAAATCGCGCGAGCGTGCTGCGATTAGGCTTCCGTCATGACCGACCTCTCCCCCGTGGCAGATACCTTGAGCGAGATCACCACCGAGTTGTTCGCCGTCAACGGCGCCCTGCTGCGCGCGGGCGACGGGCTGTCCGGCCGGTTCGGGCTGACCTCCGCGCGATGGCAGGTCCTCGGCCTGCTGGCAGACGGTCCGCACAGCGCCGCGCACCTAGCGCGGGAGCGCGGGCTGCGCCGCCAGGCCGTCCAGCAGACCGTGGTCAAACTGGTCGAGGACGGCCTCGCCACCACCAGGCCCAACCCGGCGGACCGGCGCGCACCGCTGGTCTCGCTGACCGCGAAGGGCGCCGACGCACTCGCCCTGCTGGAGCCGGCCGAGCGGCGCTGGCTGGAACACCTGGCCTCGCCACTGGACCCGGACGACCTGAAGGCCACGCTGCGAGTGCTGCGTGGCCTTCGGGCGGCGCTGGCCGACGAACTGCCCCCGTCGGTCGCGGGCGACAGTGGCACCGCGGATCTCACAGGTCCAACGTGACCTCGTACTCCGTGAGCCAGGAGTTGAGCCAGAGCACCAGCTCCAGGCTCCCCCGGTCGTACGGGCGGCTCACCGCGCCCAGCGGCCGGTCGACGACCGCCCGCGCCCGCCCGAGGTCCAGCAGCGGCAGGACCGGGGCGTCCGCGTCGCGCAGCAGCCGGGCGAGTTCGGCGCGCAGCACGGCCTCGTAGCCCGGGTCCTGGGTGGCCGGGTACGGGGTCTTGACCCGCTCGACCACCGACCGCGGCAACAGGTCGGCGACGGCCGCGCGCAGCAGGCTCTTCTCCCGGCCGTCGAAGGACTTCATCGCCCACGGCACGTTGAAGACGTACTCCACCAACCGGTGGTCGCAGAACGGCACCCGAACCTCCAGGCCCACCGCCATGCTCATCCGGTCCTTGCGGTCGAGCAGGGTCTGCACGAACCGGGTCAGGTTGAGATAGGTGATCTCGCGCATCCGACGGTCATCGGCGGACTCCCCCGGCAGCACCGGCACTTCGGCGAGCGCCTCCGAGTACCGCGCGGCCCGGTAGCCGTCGAGGTCGAGCTTGTCCAGCAGTCCCTGCTGGAACAGCGAGCGGCCGCCGAAGTAGCGTGCCGAACCCGAGGTGAGCCAGGGGAAGGTGGTGGCGCGCAGGGCCAGCGGGTTGTGGAACCAGCGGTAGCCGCCGAACAGTTCGTCCGCGGCCTCGCCGGACAGCGCCACCGTGCACTCCCGCTTCACCGCCCGGAAGAACAGGTACAGCGAGGGCCACATGTCACCCCAGTACGCGGGCGGCAGGTCGGTGGCCCGCAGCACCGCGGCGCGCACCGCCGGATCCGTCAGATCGCCGCTGTCCAGCAGGACTTCGCGGTGTTCCGCACCCACGTGCCGGGCCAGGTCGCGGACGAACGGCGCGTCCGGCGCCTGGCGCACCGCGTCCGGGGCGAAGCCGTCCGCCGCGCCCCGGAAGTCCACCGAGAACGAGCGCACCGGCCCCGACCGGGCCGCCAGCGCCGTCACCGCCGAGGAGTCGAGGCCTCCGGAGAGCAGGCAGCCCAGCGGCACGTCCGAGACCAGCTGGCGCGCGACCGTGTCGGACAGCAGCTCCCGCACCGTCCCGATGGTCGCGGACAGGTCGTCGGTGTGCTCACGGGCCTCCAGCCGCCAGTAGGTGTGCCGGCGCACCCCGGTGCGCCCGACCCGGACGAGTTGGCCGGGCCGGACCTCGCGCATCCCGGAGAAGACGGCCGCCTCGGGCGTCTTGACCATGTCCAGCGCCTCGCACAGCCCCTCCGCGCCGACCCTGCGCGGCACCGCGCGGTCGGCGAGGACGGCCTTCGGCTCCGAGCCGAACAGCACGCCCGTGTCTGTCGGGTAGTAGTACAGCGGTTTGACGCCCATCCGGTCGCGGACCAGCAGCAGTTCCTCGGCCTGCTCGTCCCAGATGCCGAAGGCGTACATGCCGTTGAGCCGGTCCACCAGCGCGGCACCCCACTGGAGGTAGCCGCGGAGCACCACCTCGGTGTCGCACGCCGTCCGGAACCGGTGGCCGAGCGCGATCAACTCGGCGCGCAACTCACGGAAGTTGTAGACCTCGCCGGCGAACGTGATCGCCGCGCCGCGGCCCCGGTGCCGGGCGGTCATCGGCTGCTGCCCGTGCGCCGGGTCGATCACCGCCAGCCGGCGGTGGCCGAAGCCGACCCACGGGCCGAACCAGAGCCCCTCGGCGTCCGGCCCTCGGCAGGCCATGGTGTCCGTCATCGCCTGCAGCAGATCACGGCGCTGCTCGGGGGAGGCGTCGAAGTCGACCGCCCCAACGATGCCGCACACGCTCAACCTACCTGGGTCAGGCTCAGGTTGACCGCGGCCAGCAGCTGCCGCGGGGTCCTGGCCTCGACCACGACGTCGTCCGGCAGCGCGATGCTCCGGTCCCGCTCGATCATGTTGACGGTGTTGAACAGCGCCAGCGAGTCGTAGCCCAGGGCCTCGAAGGGCACGTCCAGGACGTCGTCGAGGTCGACGCCCTCGTCGACGCCCGCGGCCTCGCGCAGCGTGGTGATCAGATCGTCAAGGGTGAACTCTGCCATGGCGTTTCCTCAGTTCGGTCGATCGTCGGTCGATCGTCGGTCGGTTCTTCGGCGGCCGCTTCCGCGGCTCGCCTGCAGTCGGTCGGAAGTCGGTCAGCGGTCGGTCAGCAACCCGTCAGCACCAGCGCGCTGTTGAACCCGCCGTGCCCACGGGCGAGTACCAGCGCGCTCCCCAGCCGGGACGGCCTCGGCCGATCCCCCACCAGGTCCAGCTCACCGAAGGCGGGCCGTCCGAGGTGGACGGAGGGCGGGATCACCGAGTCCCGCATGGCCAGCAGCGCCGCGGCCACGTCCAGCGGGGCACCCCCGGCGAGCAGCCGGCCGGTCATCGTCTTGGGCGCCGTCACCGGCACCCCGCGCGGTCCGAACACCGCGCTCAGCACCTCGGCCTCCGCCCGGTCCCGCTCGGCCACCCCGCTGGCGTCGGCGAAGACCACGTCGATGTCGGACGGGCCGGCCCCGGCGTCGGCCAGCGCCGCCTCGATCGCCCGCCGCAGCCCGGGCGGACGCCCGGAACCGGGGCGCGGGTCGAAGGTGGCCGAGTAGCCGGCCACCTCCCCGTAGTGGCGGCGCTGCCCGCGCCCGGCCGCCCGCTCGGGATCCTCCAGGACGAGCAGCGCACCGCCCTCCCCCGGCACCCCGCCCGACGCGTCGGCGTCGAACGGCAGGAAGGCCCGCCGTGGGTCCCGTTCCGGGCTCACCGTGCCGCTGCGGGTGAGGCAGAGCCACGACCACGGGCAGAGCGAGCCGTCCACCCCGCCCGCCAGCATCAACGCGGTACCCTCCCGGACGTGCCGCCGCGCCTTGGCCAGTGCGTCCAACCCGCCCGCCTGCTCGGCCACCAGCGCCGAGCCGGGGCCCCGCATGCCGTGCCGGATCGAGATCTGCCCGGTGTTGACCGGGTAGAACCAGGCGAAGGACTGGTACGCGCTGACATATGCCGGGCCCTTGCTCCACAGCGCCGTCAGCTCCCGCTGCCCGAACTCGAACCCGCCGGCGGAGGCGGCCGTGACCACCCCGGCAGCGAAGTCCGGCATCGTCGCCGGGTCCGCCCCCGCGTCGGCCAGGGCCTCCTCCGCCGCCACCAGCGCCAGCCTGGTCATGTGGTCGGTCTGGGGCAGCAGCCTGCTCGGCAGATGGTCCTCCGGCCGGAAGTTCACCTCACCGGCCACGTGCGCCCGGTAGCCGGCCGAGTCGAAGCGGGTCACCGGGCCGAGGCCCGAACGGCCGGCCAGCGTGGCCTCCCAGTACTCCTCCACACCCCAGCCGTTCGGCGCCACCACGCCGATACCGGTCACCACGACCTTCGTCATGCCCCGCTCCATTCCGGCTCGGCCAGCACGATCGCGCTCTGGAAGCCACCGAAACCACTGGCCACGCTGAGCACCGTGGACACCCGCTGCTCCCTGGCCACCAGCGGCACGTAGTCCAGATCGCACTCGGGATCGGGCACGTGCAGATTGGCCGTCGGCGGAACCACCGAGTGCTCGATCGCCAGCGCGCTGGCGGCGAACTCCAGGGCACAGACCGCGCCCAGCGAGTGCCCGATCATCGACTTGATCGAGCTGACCGGCACCCGGTAGGCGTGCTCGCCGAGGCTCCGTTTGAACGCGGCCGTCTCGTGCCGGTCGTTCTGCTTGGTGGCCGAGCCGTGCGCGTTGACGTACGCGATGTCCTCGGGATTCATCCGGCTCCGGTCGAGCGCGACCCGAATCGCCTCCGCCATCTCGTTCCCGTCCAGCCGCAGCCCCGTCATGCTGTAGGAGTTGCAGCGCCCGGCGTACCCCGTGACCTCGGCGTAGACGTGCGCGCCGCGTCGGCGCGCGTGCTCGCGCTCCTCCAGGACGAACATCGCCGCGCCCTCGCCGAGGGCGAAGCCGTTGCGGGTCAGGTCGAACGGCCGCGAGGCGCTCTCCGGCTCGTCGTTGCGCGGCGAGGTCGCCTTGATCGCGTCGAAGCAGGCCACCGTGATCGGAGAGATCGCCGCGTCCGACGCACCGGCCAGCATCACGTCCGCCTCGCCGTCACGGATCAGGTCGCAGGCGTGGGCGATCACGTCGATACCGGAGGTGCACCCGGTCGAGACCACGCCCACCGGCCCCTCGGCCTCCACCAGCCAGGCCAATTCGGTCGCCATCGAGGACGGCACGAAGTAGTCGTACAGATAGGGCACACCGTGGGCGTCGTCGACCAGCTGCCGCCGGCCCTCGTCGCTGACCACGGCGAACTCGCGGTCGAGGCTGATCGTCATCCCGCACGCCGTCCCGGCCATCACCCCGGTGCGGAGCGGATCGTTCGACCCCGACACCCCGGAGTCGGCCAGTGCCTCGCGCGCCGCCACCATGGCGAACTGCGCGGTGCGGTCCCATTGCCGGATCTGACGCTGGGTCAGACCACTGGCCACCGGATCGAAATCACACTCGGCGGCCACCCGGGACCTGAACGGCGACGGGTCGAACGTCGAGATCGTCCGGGTCGCCGTCCGGCCCGCGGTCAGCAACTCCCAGAACGCCTTGGTGCCGACCTCGCCGGGGGCCACCACCCCCATCCCGGTCACCACCACGCGGCGCCGCCCGTCCTCACCTGACACCGCTGCTCCCCCGCTCCGCATCCGACATACCCGATCGCCTCCTGTCCGTGAGAAGAAATCCGCCGGCACCGATCGTCGGCTCCCGCCCTCGCGGCGGATTCGAGCCGCCGTCCACCTGCCGCGCGGCCCGCCGCGCGAACCGGCGTTGAGGAGTGCTGCCTAGCCTCTGGTCGCATGGACATCGACACCGACATCTGCGTGGTCGGCGGCGGCCCCGCCGGGCTGACGCTCGCCCTGCTCCTGGTCCGCTCCGGCGTGCGGGTCACCCTGCTGGAACGCAGCCGCTCGCTGGACCGGACGTACCGCGGCGAGATCCTCCAGCCCGGCGGCCAGGCACTGCTGGACGAGCTGGGCGTCCTCCGCCCGGCGCGGGCGCACGGCGCCGTCGAGCACCAACGCTTCCTGCTGGAGGAGCGCGGCCGGATCCTCATCAACGGTGACTACCGACGGCTGCCCGGACCGTACAACTGCCTGCTGAGCCTGCCACAACGCCACCTGCTGGCCGAGCTGCTGGCCGCCTGCGCACGGCACGACGGCTTCCGCTACCTGGCGGGCACCAGGGCGAGCGGGCTGGTGGAGGAGGGCGGCGTCGTCCGCGGGGCGGTCGCCGCCGGGGCCGGCGGCGCGGGCGAGCAGGTGATCCGGGCGCGGTGCGTGGTCGCGGCGGACGGCCGCTTCTCGAAGATCCGCACCCTCGCCGGCATCGGCTACCGGCGCCAGGAGCTGTTCAGCCAGGACGTCCTCTGGTTCCGGCTGAGCGGAGCGCCACAGCGGAGCACCGGGCACACGCGGGACGTCCGGGTCTTCCGGGCCGGCGGCAATCCGGTCCTGAGCTACTCCTCGGTGCCCGACTCGCTCCAGCTCGGCTGGACGCTCCCGCACGGCGGCTTCCGTCGGCTGGCCGACCGGGGAGCCGACCACATCATCGAGCAACTGTGCCACGCCGCACCGGAGTACGCCGAGCGCATCCGCGAGGAGATCACCGGCTTCGGGGACCTGTCCCTGCTCGACGTCTTCTCCGGCAGCGCCGAGGAGTGGGTGCGCGACGGGCTGGTGCTGATCGGCGACAGCGCCCACACCCACAGCCCGATCGGCGCGCAGGGCATCAACCTCGCCATTCGGGACGCCGTCGCGGCTCACCCCGTCCTGGTCGAGGCGGTGCGCAGCGCCGACGCCGGCGCGGCCCGGCTCGACCGGTACACAGCGCTGCGCAGGCCCGAGGTGGACCGGATCACCCGGATCCAGCGGATCCAGAGCCGGATGATGCTCTCCACCGGGCGCCTCTCCTCGGCGATCCGCCCGCGGACGGCGGCTCTGGTGTCCAGGACCCCGCTCTACGGCGCGATGCTGCGCCGGATCGCCTTCGGCACCTCGCCCGTCCGGCTGCGGACCGATCTGCTCGGCTCCACCGGACGGTGACCGGCGCCCTCCCCCACCCCTCCCGGTACGTCACCCCATTTCCCGTACCGGCCTGGCAGCCGCCCTCACCGGGGCACCGAGCGAAGAGGTAGAGCGTGATGACTCCACTGATCGATCCGCATCAACTGTCGGCCGCCGGGCCGACCGAGGCGGCGACGGCGGGCGGTGTGCTCGTCGCCCTGGCCGTCATCCTCGGCACCGCGTTCGTCTGCGGGAGACTGGCCGTCCGGCTGCGCCAGCCCGCCGTCATGGGTGAGATCGTCGGCGGGGTCGCCCTCGGGCCCAGCCTGATCGGTCTGCTCCCGGGACGGTTGGACGCCGTCCTGTTCCCCCCCGAGGTCCAGCCCCATCTGCGGGTGCTCTCCCAACTCGGCCTGGTCTTCTTCATGTTCATCGTGGGGTACCGGTTCGACACCGCCCATCTGCGGGGCGCCGGGCGCCGGGTGACGGCGGTGTCGCTCAGCTCCGTCGCACTGCCCTTCGCGCTCGGCCTGGGCCTCGCGGTGCTGCTCCAACCCTGGTTCGACGCCTCCCAGTTGAGAACCACCGGCTGGCTGGGCCCGGCCCTGTTCCTGGGGACGGCGATGTCCATCACGGCCTTCCCCGTCCTCGCCCGGATCATCGCCGAACGCGGGATGCACCAGGATCCGCTCGGCACCCTGTCGCTCGCCTGCGCCGCCCTGCAGGACTTCCTCGCGTGGTGTGCGCTGGCCGTGGTAGTGGCCGTGGTGAACGCCCAGAGCCCTTGGGCGCTCGGACGGTTGGCGCTGAACACGGTCGTCGTCGTGCTCGTCCTCGGTTGCGTCGTCCGCCCCGCCCTCGGCTGGCTGCTGGCGCCGGAGCGGCGCCGCGCCGTCGGCGGACCGTGGATCCACGCCGTCCTCGTCACCGGGACACTGCTCTCCGCCTGGGTCACCGGCGAGATCGGCCTGGACGCCGTCTTCGGCGCCTTCATGTTCGGCGCGGCGGTGCCCCGCGACCGGATCGACGCCCTCGCGCCCGAGGTCCCGGAGCGCATCGAGCAGGCCGGCCTCCTCCTGCTGCCGGCCTTCTTCACGGTCACGGGGCTGGCCGTCGACCTGACCGGCATCGGGTGGCACGGCCTGGTCATCGTGGCCGCGGTGCTGGTGACGGCCTGCGTCGGCAAGTTCGCCGGTGCCGCCGCCGCTGCCCGGCTCACCGGCTCGACCAGGCGGGAGGCGGCCGCCCTCGGCATCCTGCTCAACGCCCGAGGCCTCACCGAGCTCGTCATCCTGAACGTGGGCCACCGGCTCGGCGTCATCGACACCCGGATGTTCAGCGCGATGGTGGTCATGGCCCTCGTCACGACCCTGATGACCGGGCCGCTGCTGCGACGCGTCGCCCCGCGGGGCACGCCACCACCATCGCTCCGCGCCCGCTCGGCCGCCCCCGAGGCGGTGTCCAGCAACTCCTGACCGTCCGGCCCCGAAGGGGTCAGAAGTCGCGCGGCACCGGTCCACCGGAGATGTCGCGCAGCTGCCTGCGCAGCTCCCTCTCGACGTCGCTGAGCGGCAGGTCGGGGCGGAGCCGCTCCGGGTGGCCCGGCCCGGGACCAGCGGGAGGCGGCGGCGCGACCGGCGGGGCGTACCCCGACAGCTGCCCGAGGGCGATCAGGCCTCGCAGCAGCGAGCGCAGGCAGGAACCGAGCAGTGAGCAGCGCATCCGCCGAGGATGGCGGGCCGCCTCGGAGCGCCCGTACAGCAGCGTTCGAGCGGGTCGGCCACCTCCAGCCGACCGCCACCGCGCTTCAGCCACGGGAGGCGACGGGGCCGGCTGCGGCACGCCGCCCGGCCACCGCGGCCCCGCCGTGCCATCACGACGCAGCCGACGGCGCCGCCTTCGCACCCGGCACCGCAACGGACGTGATCAGCTCTCCCGTACGTCCGCGGATGTCGATGCGGACCGGCAGCGTGCGGCGCCGCACGCTGGTCCCGCCGGGCCCGGCCGAGTGCGCCCGGCCCAGCACCTCTGTCACCGCCATGACGAGCGCCGTCGTCACGGCGTCCTCGGTGATCGGCCCGATGTCGTCCCCGAGCCAGTGCAGGACGAGCGCCCACTCGCCGTTTCGGGTCCCCGTGCGGGGCTGGGTGGGCTCCGCGTTCAGACCGAACTCGGCGAGGGCCTCGATCAGCGACTCCACGTCCTGGCCGTCGAGGTGCTGGAAGTTCTCTTCGATGAGCAGCTGTGTCATGAGCGTTCCCCCATGTGGTGGTCGGTCGGACGCGGACTCGGACGGCGCCTGCCGGACGTCGCCCTACGACGATGCCGCGCCAGGGGCAGTCCGGCCCGACGGCCGGGCTCCCCTGACGATCGATCAGTGCTTCTGATGGCATGGACGGTCGTTCCGGCCCACCCGGTTGCCGCCGCCGGACATCTTGACGCGTTCCGTACGCACGGACGGCCACACGTCGCCACCGCGGGCCGCCGGACGACGGCACGACGGCACGACGGCACGACGGCACGACGAGGCGGCCCCGGTG
>NZ_JBHWIJ010000185.1:0-17305 GCF_042732255.1 Kitasatospora sp. NPDC059803
GGGAGTCCATGCGGAGTATCGGCGACCGACGACAACGCGGCGAGGTGTGTGCTCCGGCGTCGCGCGCCCGGCGTGATCCGAAAGAGAGCCCCTAGTACTCCAGCAGGACTTCGACGTTTTGCCTGCTGGAGTACTGACGGCTCGCAGGTCAGGGCACCGGGACGCGGTACGGCTCCGGGGCCGGCTCGGCCCGGTGGTGGTGGCGGGCCGGGCGGAGCGGCCACCAGAGGGCGCGGCCGAGCAGGGCGGCGACGGCGGGCACCAGGACCAGGGACAGGACGACGGCGGAGAGCAGGATGCCGAGCGTCAGCGCGAAGGCGACCTGTTCGCTGCCCGGGGTGGCGGCGAGGGTCGCGAAGGAACCGGCCAGGACCAGGCCGGCCGTGGCGATGGCGGGCGTGGTGTGCCGTACGGCGCGGGCGACGGCGGCGCGGGGCGGGCCGGGGCGCTGCATCTCCTCGCGGATCCGGTCGGTGATGAGGATGTTGTAGTCGGTGCCCAGCGCCACGACGAACAGGAACAGCACCAGCGGGAGGGTGAAGCTGACGCCCGGTTCGCCCAGCCCGTGCTGGAACAGCAGGGTCGCGGCGCCGAGGGTGGCGGCGAAGCCGAGCCCGACCGAGAGCATCAGGACCAGCGGGGCGAGCAGGCTGCGCAGGAGCAGCAGCAGGATCAGGGCGATCAGGGCGGCCGCGACCGGGAAGACGATCGCCAGGTCGTGGTCGACGGCGGTGGAGATGTCGGCGAAGATCGCCGCCGTGCCGCCCACGTGGGCGCTGGTCCCGGCGGGTGTGTGGGCGGCGACCGCGGCGCGGACCGGGCCGGAGGCCAGGTCGCGGGCGCGCCGGCTCTGCGGGTCTGCGGTCAGGTAGAGGTCGATCCGGGCGGCGCGCCGGTCCCCGTTGAGGACGGTGCCGCCCGTCTTGCCGACTCCCTCGACCTGGGTGAGGGCGTGGGAGAGGCCGTCGAGCCGGCCGGGGGTGAGGGTGGTGCCGTCCGTGGTGACGACGTAGACGCTCGTCGGGTCGGAGACGCCGGCGGGCAGGGTGCGGGAGATCTCGGCGGCGGTGGCGGCGGCCGGGGTCCGGTCGCCGGCGCCGCCGAGGCCGTAGTCCATCCGGATCCCGGTCATCCCGGCGGCCAGCGCGCCGAGCAGGGCGAGGGCGGCGAGCAGCATCGGCAGCGGCCGCCGGGCGACGAGCGTGCCGAAGCGGGCGGCGAAGCCCTCGTCCGGCTGGCGGCGCAGGCTGCGGGAGGGCCAGAACATGCCGCGGCCGCAGGCGGCGAGCAGGGCGGGCATCATGGTGAGGCTGCCCAGCAGCATGACCAGGACGGCGACGGCGATGGCCGGGCCGAGCGAGCGGAACTGGCCGAAGCTGGCCACGCCGAGGGTGGCGAAGGCGGCGACGATGGTCAGCGCGGCCGAGGTGATCGCGGTGCCCACCCGGGCGGTCACCTGGGCGGCGGCTTCGCGGGCGGGCTGCTCGGGCCGGGCCCGCAGGTGCTCGCGGAAGCGGAAGAGCAGGAAGAGCAGGTAGTCGACGCCGATGCCGAGCAGGACCACGGAGACCAGCCCGGGGGTGCCGGCGTCGAGCTTGAGGCCGGTCAGCGTCGCGGCGACGGCCACGGCTCCGCCGGCCGCGCTGCCGATCATGGCGACGGCGAGCAGCGGCAGCAGGGCCGCCGCCACGCTGCGGAACACCAGCACGTTGAGCAGGACGATCAGCCCCATGACGAGCGCGCTGCCGACCGTCGCGGCGGTGCGGTGGGAGTCGGCGGTGTCCACGGCGTCGGCCAGTCCCCCGGTGAACCCGGTGCGCATCCCGGCGTCGGCGAACTGGGCCCGGGTGGCGTCCCGGAACGCCCGGTAGACGCCCTGGACGCCCTCGGCCGCGGCGTTGCCGGTCAGTTCGACGGAGAGCAGTTCGAAACCGCGGTCGGGCGCCACCATGGCCGGGGCGACCCGGGGGGTCTGGGACCGGTCGGGGACGAGGAAGGCCGGCTCGTCGTCCTTCCTGGGCATGACGACCCGGCGCTGGGCGAGCTTCGCCGCCTCGGCCTCGACCCGCTGCTGGTCGGCGGCGGTGAGCGCCTGGCCGTCGGTCCTGGCGACCAGCACCGTGACCGTGGTGGCGTCGGGCTTCATCCCGAAGTTCTCCTCGGCGATCCGCAGCGCGGCGGCCGAGTCGTAGCTCTTGGGCAGGAAGTCCCCGGTCTGGGACTGGGTGACGCGGGCGAGCAGCATCGGGCTCAGCAGGGCCAGGGAGAGTCCCAGCACCACCCAGAGGGTGATCACCTTCCACGGGTTCCTGGTGGAGTATCCGGTCAGTGCGCGGATCACGATTTCCTCCGGCGGTGGACGCGAGCGTCCGCAAGGTCGGTCTCGGCTCCGGGGGTTCCCGGCCGGGTTCCAGACCATCACCCGGGGTGGGCCGCGGACGTCCCTGCGACGGACGATCCGCACCGGGGCCCCTGCTCCTCGGCCGGGCCCGGACCCGGGACCGTGGTCCTGGTCCGGGCCCCGTGATCGGCCGTGGGGACCATGCCGGGGCGGGGTGGGCCGATGCCAGAATGGGGTCATCGGGCCTGTTCAGAGCCTGTTCAGGGCCTGAAACAGGGTCTGATCGGGGCCTGATCGGGCTCATCGGGGCTCGTCAGGGCTCATCGGGGCTCGTGGCTCGTGGCTCGTGACTCGTGGCTCGTCAGGGCTCATCGGTGAGGCGCGGCGCGGGCCGGGCACGGAGGGGGAACGGACATGGGCGGTCATCAGCGCCCCGCGATGGACACGGCACTCGGGGCGGACCCGGCACACCCGGCACACCGGGCGAGCGGGAGCCCGGGGCCCGGCGGGGTGGCGGACGCGCCGCCGGAGACCGACGGCGCGCCGTGGACCCACGCCGACGCGCTGGTGGCCGCCGTCGCCTGCACGCTCGACCTGCTCAACTACCTGCTCTTCAGCGAGATGGACGGGGTACGCCGGGTGACCCCGCCGGGCCTGCTCCTCGTCGCGCTGTCGGCCCTGCCGCTGCTCGTCCGGCGCCGCCACCCGGTGCCGGCGCTCGCCGTGGTCCTGGCCGTCGAGGCCGCGATCGACCTGTCCACACCGGCGAGCACCCACTTCGGCGCCGTCCTGATGGTCGGCCTGTACTCGGTCGCCCGGGTCCGCCCCGCCCCGGTGACGGCGGCCGCCGCGGCGGCGACGACGGTTCTGACCACGCTGAGCCAGAGCCACCTGCGCGTCCCCTCCTGGCAGGCGCTCGCCGGCACCTCCTGCTCCACCCTGCTCGTGGCCGGCGCCGGCCTCGCCGTGGCGCGCTGGCAGCGGGAGGTCGCGGCCAACCGCAAACTGCTGGCCGAACGCGCGGTGGCCGACGAACGCCGCCGCATCGCACGGGAGTTGCACGACATCGTGGCGCACCACATCACCACCATGCAGCTGATGGCCGGCGGCGCCCGGGCCAACCTCGCCCACCCGGAGGTGGTCCGGGACGCCCTGGTCACCCTGGAGTCCTCCGGGCGACTGGCCCTGCGGGAGATGCGCCAGCTCCTGGACGTCCTGCGGGCCGGCGACGAACCGGACACCGCCCCGCCCTCGCCCCAGCCCGGGGCCGAGGACCTCGGCCGGCTGGTGGACGAGTCCCGGGTGGCCGGCCTGCCGACCGACTTCGGCGTCCACGGGCCCCGCCGCCCGCTGCCGCCCACCGTCGGCCTGACCGTGTTCCGGATCGTCCAGGAGGGCCTCACCAACGCCCGCAAGCACGCCGGGCCCGCCCGCGCGACCGTCACCCTGACGTACGGCCCGGACCGGGTCACCGTCGAGGTGCGCGACGACGGGGGCACGGCGGGCACGGGCGGCGCCGCACCGCAGGAGGCAGTGCCGGCCGGCGGCCGGAGCGGGTACGGCCTGATCGGCATGCGCGAGCGCGTCGCCCTGCACGGCGGCACCCTGCGGACCGGACCACGTCCGGAGGGCGGCTTCGCCGTCCTGGCCGACCTGCCACTGGCCCCGGAGGAGACGGCCGACGCGGCCGTCCAGCACGGAACGACGACGGCCCGGTGAGCGCGCACGACGGCGGCCCGGTGGGCGCGCACGGCGACGGCCCGGTGAGGTCGAACGACGACGGCCCGGTGGGCGCGGTGGCACCGGGTATCCGGGTCCTCATCGCGGACGACCAGCCGCTGGTGCGGCGCGGCCTGTCCCTGATCCTCTCCCCCGACCCGTCCTTCGAGGTGGTGGGCGAGGCCGAGAACGGGGAGCAGGCCGTCACCGCCGCCCGCCTGCTGCGCCCCGACGTCGTGGTGATGGACATCCGGATGCCCGTGCTCGACGGGGTCGGCGCGACCCGGGAGCTGGCCCGCACCCTCCCCTCCTGCCGAGTCCTCGCCCTCAGCACCTTCGACATGGACGAGTACGTGGTGGCCGCGCTGCGCGCCGGCGCCCACGGGTTCCTGCCCAAGGACGTCTCGCCGGAGGAACTGGGCGCGGCGATCCGCACCGTCCACGCCGGCGAGGCGGTGGTCGCCCCGCGCCTGCTCACCCGGCTGATCTCCACCTACGTCCGGGCCCCGGTCGGCGCCCCACCGCCGGTCACCGACACGGGCGGGCTGACGCCCCGGGAGGTCGAGGTGTGGCGGCTGATGGCCACCGGCCTCGACAACGCCGAGATCGCCCGGGCCCTGGACATCAGCCTGTCGACGGTGAAGAACTACATCACCAGCATCTTCGGCAAGCTCGACGTCCGGGACCGCGCCCAGGCGGTCATCGCGGCCTACGAGTCCGGCCTGGTCACCGCGCGCACGGGAGGCGGGTAGCGGGGGCTTTCCGTCTGCGGGGGCTTTCTGTCTGCGGGTCCTTGTCGACCGCGAGCTCTACCTGCCCAGGTTCTGGGCCGAGGACCAGGACCGCTGCCGCGCGGCGAAGATCCCCGGCCGACGCCTGACAGCGGATCCCGTGCGGTACCGGCGCAAAGGGACCGCGCATCCACGACCGGGCGGCCATCCGGCTGCCCGCCGTGGCGGAGTTCGACTACCGGGGCGAGGTCCAGGTCCGCCAGCGGTGGGCACCGGCCCGCCGCAGCCCGAGCAGGCCCAGGGTGGTCATGGCGGTCACGCGAGCACATCCGTCCCGAGTGCCTCGCGCGCGATCTCGGCCCGGAAGCCCTCGATCAGGACGCGCAGCCCGTACTCGAAGTCGGCGTCGTGGTCGGTCATGCGCAGCACGTCGGCCGCCTCGCGCAGCAGCGGGAGGTCGCGCAGGGCTTCGTCCGGGAAGGGCGGCCGGGCGCGGTCGGCGGCGTCCTGTCGCCAGGCCTGCTCCTCGGTGACCCAGCCCATGATGTAGCGGTCGATGGTGAGCAGCAGTCGCAGCGCGGTGCGGGGCCGCAGGCCGGCCTGCCGGAGGGCGTCCAACTGGGCTTCAACGGCGGGCAGTTCGTCTTCGGTGGGCAGCGTTCCGGCGTGCACCCGGGCGCCGTCGCGGTAGGCGAGCAGGGCGTGGCGCTTGGCGCGGGCGTCGGCGGCGAGCCAGTCCGGCCAGTGCTCCGGATCCGGGCTGCGGTCGGCCGGGAGGGCCTCGGCGAGCATCGCCTCGGCCATCAGGTCGAGCAGTTCCCGCTTGTTCTTGAAGTGCCAGTACAACGCGGGTGACTGGACGCCGAGTTCGCGGGCCAGCCGCCGGGTGGTCAGGCCGTCGATGCCTTCCTCGTCGAGTACGCGCAGCGCGGTGCGCACCACCTCGTCGCGTTGCAGTGCCACCGCCGGCCGCCTCTCCGTTATTCGCTTGCCCACTCCACCTTATCGCCGCTAAGTTCCCGAGCTGGAATTTATCAGCGATAAGGAGAGCCGTCGTGGTCGACGGCCCGAAGGAACCACCACCCCATGACCTCCGGAACGGACCGCCCCCGGTCCCGACTGCTGCCGAACACCGCGCCCTGGCGGTCCTCCCGCGACTTCCGCCTCACCTGGACGGCCGGCACCGTCACCCTGCTCGGCTCCGTCCTCACCATGACGGCGATCCCGCTCCAGATCGCCGACCTCACCGGTTCACCGCTGGCCGTGGGCGCGGTCGGCGCCGTCGAACTCCTGCCGACCATCGTGTTCGGCCTCTACGGGGGCGTCCTCGCCGACCGTGCCGACCGCCGAACCGTCGCCCTGGTCACCGAACTCGCACTCGCCGCACTGAGCGCCCTGCTGCTCGCCAACGCGCTGCTCGGCACCCCCGCGCTCTGGCCGCTGTACGCGGCCGCCGGACTGGCAGCGGCACTGCAGGGCCTCCAGCAGCCCTCGGCGGAGGCGATGATCCCCCGGCTGGTACCGCCCGACCAGCTGGTGGCGGCGGGCAACCTGCTCTCGCTGCGCTGGAGCATCGCCGGGCTGGCCGGCCCGGCCACCGCCGGAGTACTGATCGCCACGGCCGGCGTCCCGGCCGCCTATCTGGTCGACCTCGGCACCTTCCTGGTCTCGATCGCCCTGCTCACCCGGGTCCGGCCCGTCCCCTCGCAGCGGGACGCCGAGGCACCGCGGCTGCGGGAGTTCGTCGACGGCGCCCGGTACGCGGCCCGCCGCCCCGACCTGCTGGGCACCTACCTGGCGGATCTCGCGGCCACCGTCTGCGCCCTGCCGACCGCGCTGTTCCCGTTCCTCGCCCAGGAGTTGGACGCGGTGTGGGCGCTCGGCCTGCTCTACTCGGCCGCTGCGGCGGGCGGCCTGCTCGCGGCCGCCACCGGCGGCTGGACCGAGCGGGTGCACCGGCACGGCCGACTGGTGCTGCTCTGCGCCGCCCTCGTCGGCGCGGCGACGGCCGCGGCCTCGTTCGCCCCCGGCCTGTGGGCCGTCCTGCTCTGCCTGCTCGTCGCGGGCGGCGCCAACCAGATCGGCGACACCTTCCGCAGCGCGATCTGGAACCAGTCCATTCCGGACGAACTTCGGGGCCGTGCCGCCGGTCTGGAGATGCTGATCGGCTCCGCCGGCCCCGCCCTCGGGGACCTGCGGGCCGGCGGTCTCGCCGCCCGGCAGGGCATCCGCGTCGCGCTGCGCACCGGCGGCCTGCTCTGCCTGGCCGGCACTGCCGCCCTGTCGGCCGCACTGCCCGCGCTCTGGCGCTACGACCAGTGCGACCAGCTAAGCCACCCCGACCAGCTAAACCACCTCGACCAGCCCGCCCGACCCGACCGACAACCCACGCCATGACCGCCCACCCCGACAGCGGCGAACCGGGGCGTCGCCCCTCAGCCCCGGGCGGGCACCGTGGCGTGCCGGGCGATCAACGCACCGAGCCGACCCGGGTCGCCGGTGCCGCGCTTGGGCAGCACGGTCAGCACGTGCGTCTGCTCGTCCCCGCCCAGCAGGACGAAGAGTTCGGGCGTCTCCAGGTAGTACGGAAGCTCCCGCCAGGCGAGTTCGGTGCTGGACACCGCGTTGGTGACGGTCACCCCGGCCTCGCCGAGGACGATCCGGAACTCGCCCTTGTCCGCCGCCATCCGCCGCACCTGACGCAGTTGCAGCCAGGGCAGTCCGACCACCAGCAGCAGCGCGACCGCGAGCATCACCAGGGCCGGCGGGCCCACCGTCCGGTCGGCGACCGAGGTCAGCACCGCGCCGGACGCGGCGCAGGAGGCGATCAGGTACCTCGACCGCCGGGCCCGTCGACCCGCCGCCGTGCCCCGGGCCCGGGCCGCGAAGGCCGCCCGGAAGTCCGCGGTCGTCGGCGTGTAGCGGACCTCGACCGACTCCTCCACCTGCTTGCCGCCCTCCGCCCGCCCCCCCTCCGCACCCTCCACCCGCAACCCCTCCGTACCCTCCGCCCGACGCCTCTGCCGCCGGATGCTAGCAAAGGCCGTGTGCACCCGATCCATCACCCTCTCCCTCCCCTCGCGGTGACGCGATTCCGCCGCTCCCGGGCGGGCATCGTTGACCTCCCGCCGCACCCGGCGGTTGGCTCACCACGAGCCGGCCGCCGGGGAGTTCGGCGCGGCCGGCCGTACCCAGGGGAGGGACCAGATGACCCGCACACGTTCCGCACCACACCTGCTGCGCGCGGCCGGCGCGCTGGCGGCGGCCGCGCTGGCCGCCGTCACGGTGGCGACGCCCGCCCAGGCGGACGCGCCGCACGGCCGCACCGAACGGGTGTCCGTCGGGCTCGGCCAGGCGCAGCCCGACGGCGCCTCGTACGCCGCCGGTCTGAGCGCCGACGGCCGCTTCGCCGTCTTCACCTCCAAGGCCGCCAACCTGGTGCCCGGCGACACCAACGGCAAGTCGGACGTCTTCGTCCGGGACCTGTGGACCGGCCGGACCGAGCGGGCCAACACCGGCGCGGACGGCGCCCAGGCGGCCGACGACTCCTTCGACGCCACGATCAGCGGCGACGGCCGCTACGTGGCGTTCAGTTCCTACGCCACCAACCTCGCCCCCGGCGGGAACCTCGGCTTCGAGGACGTCTACGTCCACGACCGCTGGACGGGGACCACCGAGCTGGTGTCCACCGGCCACGACCCGGCCAAGCCGCAGACCGGCCGGCAGTCCGGCCACCCGTCGATCAGCTGGGACGGCCGGTACGTCGCCTACCAGTCCAACCGCTCCGACCTGGCCCCCGGCACGGTCACCTGGACGGGCGGCAACATCTACGTCACCGACCGCCGGACGGGCGGGACCCGCCTGGTCAGCGTCGGCGCGGACGGCACCGAGGCGAACGCCTCCTCCGCCGAGCCGGTGATCAGCGGGGACGGCGGCTCGGTCGGCTTCATCTCCAAGGCCACCAACATCATCGGCCAGGACAAGCCCGGCGCCCTCGCCGCGAAGGCCGCCGCCGAACTCGACGCCGTCTCCGACGAGGAGTTCGTCCGCGACTCCTTCCGGCACGACGACCAGCCGACGATCCTCAAGCCCCGCTTCTACCCCCTCTACGTCCGCGACCTCCGCGCCGAGCAGAGCGTCCTGGCGAGCACCGACGGGGCGGGCGGCTACCGCGGGGCGGCCTCGCCGGCGCTCAGCCAGGACGGCCGGTACGCCGTCTACTCGGCGCTGCTCCAGGACGGCAACGGCCCCTGGGGGCACCACTTCGAGGTGTACGTCCGCGACTTGGAGGAGGGCACCGAGACCCTGGTCAGCGCCGGGCTCCCGGGGACGAAGACCTCCGGCGACTCCTACCACGCGCAGATCACCGCCGACGCCCGCTGGGTCTACTTCGATTCCGACGCGGCGAACCTGGTGCCCGGGGACACCAACAACGCCGGGGACGTCTTCCGGCGCGACCTGTGGACCGGCCGCACCGAGCGGGTCAGCGTGGCGACGGACGGCTCGCAGACCGCCGGCGCCTCGGAGCGGCCGTTCGTCGACGCCCTCGGCACCACGGTGCTGTTCACCTCCGAGGACGGCACCCTCGTCCCGGGCGACACCAACCAGGCCCCTGACGTCTTCCTCCGCCGACTGCCGCTGCTCTGACCCGGAGCCGGCCGAACCCGGCCCGTCCTGGTCCGTCCTGGTCCGTCCGGGCCGGGCCAGGCCAGGCCAGGCCAGGCCAGGCCGTGCTCAACGCGCCGGCAGCAGGTACCCCAACTGCGAGACCGCCGGCCACAGTTCGTCCGCCAGCCGGGCCGCGCCCGCCACCGCGCCGACGAACACCTCGGGCGCGCCCGCCGCGGCCACCAGCCCGCCCTTGGCCACCGTCGCCAGCCCGGCGACGAGCCCCGCCCCGGCCGCCGCCCAGATGCCCAGCGCGAGCAGCGCACCCGCGCCCAGCCCGGCCAGGAACAGCTCGCCCTCACGGGTGAACAGCCGTTGGTCGCGCTGCACCGCGGTGGCCAGTTCGGGGAGCAGCGTCGGCCCCAGCGTGCGGGCGCGCTGGCGGGCGGCGATCAGTCTGAGCATCGCCTCGCGGATCTTGTCGGGCAGTTGCACCGACCGCAGCGGCACCCGGTGGATGTGGTAGAGCACCAGCCCGTCGTAGCCGGGGCGCCCGTTCGCGGGCCGCGGGTGGTCCTTGAACTCCGCCCGGTTGGTGGGCCAGTAGCAGATCCAGTCGACGGAGGTCTCCCCGTTCGCCTCGGTGACGTTGAGCGGCATCGGCAGCACCATCAGCCCCGCGCCGAGCCGCCAGTCGGTGCCCGCGCCGACCACCGTGTCGGGCAGCTGCTTGACGGCGGTCTGCTGCATGACGGCCAGCCGGTTCCCGATCATCCGGCCGCACGGGTCCCGCAACACCGAGATCTTGCCCTGGAGTTCGCGGTGGGTGTCGAGGGCGCCGCCCTCGGTGCCGACCTCCAGGGCTTCCAGCCTCAGCTCCGGCACGTGGTTCTGGGTGCCGAGCATGTCCGGTTTGAGCGCCCCGCCGGGGGTGAGCTCGCGGATCGCCTTGACCAGTTTGACCGCCGGGGTGCTCCGGTCCTTGAGCATCCGGGTGATCGCCTCGACCTTCGCCGCCGGGAAGACGTTGCGCAGGTCCTCGGATAGCACCTGGAGCACCATCCGCAGCACCGGGTCCGGCGGCTGCTGGGTGAGCCTGGCGTAGGGCAGCGCGTCCTGCTGGTCGAGCCTGCCCCGGCCGGGCGTGCCCCACCACTCGCCGATCCGGTCGAGCTGGAAGGTCACCCAGGTCGCGCCGGGGCGGGCCTCGAAGTCCGTCCCGAAGTGGTGGCGGACCCACAGTTCGGCGGCCAGGTACTCGAAGACCGTGGGCGGCTCCGCGCGTGGCGGGCCCAGCAGTTGGCAGGCGTCCTCGTCGCGCAGGAAGCTCACGACATGTCCTTGAGCGGGCTACTGACGGCGATGTCGGTGCCGGAGGTCGGCGTGTACTCGTTCCACTCGGCGATCAGGGTGCCGCGCCGACCCGGGCGGCGGACCGGGAACGGTGTCAGGGTGCCGTCGTGGCGGTGGGTGAGGCCGGCCAGCAGCAGGTGCCGCCCGTCGTCCGGGACCCGCACCACCCGGGCGGTCTCCTGGATCCGGCGGTCGTCGTACTCGTCGACGAGCACGACGGCGTCCGCCTCGAAGCCCGCGCTGGACGCCACCGGCACCAGGACGGGCGCTCCCCCGGCGGCCGGTTCGACCACGGCGGCGCAGGTGGTCACCACCTCGTCCTCCAGCAGCAGCGCGCTGCTGCCGGGGTTGGCCGGCGGGATGCCGGGGTAGTTCCGGTCGTCGTAGGCGGCGATCTCCCGGGCGATGGTGAGGTACGGGTGGTCGGCGGGCAGCGGGGCGCCGTGGAAGCCGCCTTCGGCGAAGCGCACCCAGGCCTCCTCCCAGCCCTTGCGCACGGTGAGCACCACCCGGGCGCTGCCCGCGCGCAGGAAGGCCTGCCGGTTGGCGTCGGGGTGGGTGATCCTGCTGACGAAGCCCCAGGCGGCGGGCGCGTCCCAGAAGTACGAGTAGAGGAAGGTGACGACGTTCTCCCACTCGATGGCCTGGTTGATGAAGGCCACCTCCGCCTCGTGCCCGAGCACGGCCGCCCAGGCCGCGGCGCTCACCCCGATCCCGCCGGTGTCGTCGCCGGGGAAGCCGGCGCCGTGGCGCAGCCGGTCGGGGTCGTTGCCGACGGAGGCCTTGAACGCGTCGACCACCTCCTGCGGCATCACGTGGTAGTCCACGCCGAGCAGGAAGCGCAGCACGCCCTTCATGACCTCGTCGCTCTCCTCGCGCCGGAGCGTGAGGGTGTCCACGCCGTTCAGCCGGTCCCGCAGGGCGGCGGCGCGGGCGGCGAGGTCCTGCTGTTCGGCGTAGTACTTGGTCTGGGCGGCGTTGAACAGGGCCGACCAGACGCCGTTCTGCCACTGCCGCCGGGCCTCGTCGGTGGGTTCGACGACGGCCGTGAGGCTGAGCCAGGTCTGCCGGTTGTTGACCAGGTGGAAGCTCACCACGGACGGCCCGCCCGCGTGCCGCAGCAGCGCGCCGTTGGCCGGGTCGGCGAGGTCGACCGGGCCGTGGGAGCCGAACGGCTCGTTCCACTCGGGGATGGTGCTGCCGAGCACCTTGAGGTTGTAGTTGTAGTCGCCGGTGCGGCTCTCGGAGGCGAACTGGAACCAGAGGTTCTTGATCCAGTAGCTGTCCGGGACGGTGAGCGGCGGCGCGTCGTAGATGCCGGCGCCGTCGTTGTTCGGCGCGGTGGCGTTGACGTGGACGTCCGGGTGCGGGCCGGGGGCGAGCTGCACCACGGCGCCGTACCGCTCGGCGAGCACCAGGTAGTGCGGCTGGCTCTCGCCGGGGCGGACCTCCTCGGTGATGTCCGAGTGCGGCACGTCGAACTGGAACGGCCCCACCTTCGATTCCAGCGCGGCGAGTTCCGCGTAGGCCTCGCGCAGCGCGCCGGCCGGTTCGGGGATCGCCAGGTCGTAGGTGAGGCGCAGCCCGGAGCGGTAGAGCCGGACCCGCCACTTGCGCATCATGCTGAAGTAGTCGATCCGGATCGGGTCGGTGGGGCTGGCGTTCTTCAGCGTGCGGGTGGTGGTCTCCGAGGAGCCGGTGACGGTGGTCGTCGTGATGGTGACCTTGTGCTCCTGCTTGGTGCGGGAGGAGGCCTTCTGGGTGAGCGTGGTCGCGTGCTTGCGGCTGTCGGTGGCGGACTGGGAGTCGGAGTTCTGGCTGGTCATGCCGGAGGTGACGGAGCCGGAGATGAGCGGGATGCCGCCGGAGACGGTGCCGGTGACGTTGAACTGGTTGCTGTGCTGCAACTGGTTGGTGGTGGACTGGGAGAGTTCGGTGTTGTCGGTGACGCCGGTCTCGCTGACGTTCTCCAGCGTGTCGGTGACGATCGAGCTGAACTCCTTGGAGGTGACGGACCACTCCTTCTGGGAGACGGCCGTCTCCTCCAGCGGCGCGAGCGGGATGGTGGCGACGAGTTCGCCCCGCTCAATGCCGGCCGGGGCCATCTCCAGGCGTTCCAGGTTCATCATGCCGATCGGGGTGACGGCCGCGTTGTGGTCGTAGGCGGCGTTCGCGGCGGCGGCCCGGGCGGCCAGCGCCAGGCCCTCCTCGGTGCCCGCTGCCCGGCGCACCCGCTCCAGCGCGGCGCCGAGGGCGCGCAGCGCGGCGCCGTCGGCGGCGGCGAGGGCGGCGGCCCGCAGCGTGCGATCGGCCGGGGCGGCGGCGCAGGCGGCGAGCAGTTCCCAGGGCAGGTCCGCCGTCACCTGCTCGCGGACGGCGGCCACTTCGCCGGGGCGCAGGTCGAGTCCGCGCAGGTAGGCGTGCCCGGCGAAGGCCGGGCCGCGCTGCGGGCCGTCCACCCGGAGCGGGACGAGGGTGGCCTTCGGGATGCTGCGGGCCGCGTGGCCGAGCACCGGCGGCTGGCCGTCCGGCCACGGTGGTGTGGGCGGGGTCGGCGGCGTCGGCGGTGCGGGTGTGTCCGGGAAGTGGTCGGGCATGGCGGTCCCCTCCGTCCGTCTGCTGCCCCGAGCCCTACCCGGCGCCGCCCGGGGGACGCGCCGCGCCCGAACGGCTCGCGGCGCACGGCGGGTTGCGAGGAAGTGCGGCAGGGCTGCCGGGCCCGCCCGCGCGCCCCTCAGGGCGTGAGCGCCCGCGCCGACGCCCAGCGCGTGAGCGCCCGCACGCCCCTCAAAGCGTGAACGCCCGCACGCCCCTCAGAGCGTGAGCGCCCGCGCCGACGCCCGGATCGGCGCCGGGAGTTCGGTGCCGCCGCGCAGATGGCGGTCCACCGCCGCGGCCGCCGCCCGCCCCTCTGCGATCGCCCACACGATCAGTGACTGCCCGCGCCCGGCGTCCCCGGCGACGAAGACGCCCGGCGCGCCGGTGGCGAAGTCGTCGTCCCGGGCCAGGGCGCCGTCCGGGCCGGTGGCGAGGCCGAGTTGGGTGATCAGCCCCTGGTCCGGCTCCGGGCCGCTGAAGCCCAGCGCGAGCAGCACCAGCTCGGCCGGGACGCTCCGCTCGGTGCCGGCCCGGGGGCTGCGGTCGGCCGGTTCGGCCTCGGCGAAGCGGACGGCGGCCAGCCGGCCGTCCGGTCCGGCCTCGAAGCCGAGCGTGGTCGCCGCGAACACCCGGGGCCCGGCCGCCGTGGCCCCCGACTCCTCGTGCGAGGTGGTCTCCCGGTACACCTTCGGGTGGACGGGCCAGGGCTGCCCCGGCGCCCGGCACACCGGCGGGCACGGGTTGATGTCGAGCTGGGTGACGGAGGCCGCGCCCTGGCGCAGCGCCGTCCCCAGGCAGTCGGCCGCGGTGTCCCCGCCGCCGACGATCACCACGTGCCGGCCCTCGGCGGACACCGGCGGGGCCGCGCGGTCGCCCTCGTCGACCCGGTTCGCCCAGGTCAGGTAGTCGATCGCCTGGTGCACGCCGGGCAGGGCGCACCCCGGCACCGCCAGCTCCCGGCAGGCGGTCGCGCCGACCGCCACCACCAGCGCGTCGCATCCGGCCCGCAGTTCCCCGGCTGCGAGGTCCCGGCCGACGGACACCCCGGTGCAGAAGTCCGTGCCCTCGGCCCGCATCTGGTCGAGCCGCCGGTCCAGCCGGTGCTTCTCCAGCCGGAACGGCGGGATCCCGTAGCGCAGCAGCCCGCCTAGGCGGTCGGCCCGCTCGTACACCGTGGTGGCGTACCCGGCCCGGGTCAGCTGTTGCGCGGCGGCCAGGCCGGCCGGGCCCGACCCGACCACGGCCACCCGCCGCCCGGCGCTCCGCTCGGGCGGCTGCGGCAGGTCCCAGCCCTCTTCCCAGGCCCGGTCGGTGATCGCCAGCTCGACGTTCTTGATCGTCACCGCCGCGCCGTCGATGGCCAGCACGCACGCGCTCTCGCAGGGCGCCGGGCAGAGCCGTCCGGTGAACTCGGGGAAGTTGTTGGTCGCCAGCAGCCGGGCGGCGGCGGCCTGCCAGTCCGCGTCCGCCACCAGCCGGTTCCACTCCGGCACCAGGTTTCCCAGCGGGCAGGCGTGGTGGCAGAACGGCAGCCCGCAGTCCATGCAGCGGCCCGCCTGCCCGCCCACCACCGGCAGCGGCGCCCGTGGCCGGTACACCTCCCGGGAGTCCCCCAGCCGCTGCTGTGCGTCCCGCCGCTCGCGCTCGGCGCGCGGGGTGGTGAGGAAGGCCATCCGGTCTGCCATCGCGGCCTCCGGCGGGGTGTGCCGACAAGGACCCGGTGGCACCCCCGGCGGACACGCCACCGTGTGGCCACCGTACGCCCGTCCCCGGCGCTGCGAAAGCCGCAGCCGGTACGGCCCACCGGCCGGGCCCGGACCCGTGGACCCGGGGACCCGGCGGAGGCCGTCGCCCGGACCCGCCGGACGCCGCCGCGGGCGCGCCGGGGAGAATCGGGGCCATGACCCACACCGTGCTGATCGCCGAGGACGACCGGGCCATCCGCGACTCCCTCACCCGCGCCCTCCAGCTGGAGGGCTACCGGGTGAGCACCGCCGCGGACGGCGCGCAGACCCTGGCCGCCCTCACGGAGCAGCGCCCGGACCTGCTGGTGCTGGACGTGATGATGCCCGGCCCGGACGGCCTGGAGGTCTGCCGCCGCCTGCGCGCCGACGGCGACCGCACCCCGGTCCTGATGCTCACCGCCCGGGTCGAGGTCCCGGACCGGATCGCCGGGCTCGACGCCGGGGCCGACGACTACCTGGTCAAGCCCTTCGACGTGGACGAGCTGTTCGCCCGCCTGCGCGCCCTGCTGCGCCGCAGCCCGCCCGAACCCGCCGGCGGCGGCGTCCTCGCGGTGGCCGACCTGCGGGTCGAGCCGCACGCCCGGCGGGCCTGGCGGGCCGGGCAGGAGCTGGAGCTCTCGCGGACCGAGTTCGACCTGCTGGAGCTGCTGACCCGGCACGCGGGCTCGGTGCTCGACCAAGCCACGGTGTACGAGCAGATCTGGGGCTACGACTTCGGCCCCGGCTCGAAGAACCTCGCGGTGTTCATCGGCTACCTGCGCCGCAAGCTGGACCGGCCCGGCCTGACACCGCTGATCCACACCGTCCGCGGCGTCGGCTACACGCTGCGCGAGTCGTGACCGGCCGTGGCCGGCCGCGGCTGCTGTGGCCGCGCCCGGGGCTGCGCACCACCGTCTCGCTCGCCTTCGCCGCGATGGCCGCCCTGGTCGCGGTGCTGATCGGCGCGCTCGGCTACCGCTCCGCCGCCCGGCTGATCCGGGACGACGAGGCCGCCGACTTCACCGCGGCCGTCCAGGCGGTGCACCAGCAGGTCGGCCGGGAGATGCTGTTCCCCGGCGACTTCAACGGCACGAGCGGCCTGAGCGAGGATCTGCTGCGCCCGATCCGGGTCACCTCGCAGTCCCTCGGCCCCGACGGGGAGGTGCTGCCCGGCACCGCCCGGATCGACCTCCGGCCGACCCCGGAGGACCGCTCCCTCGCCCGCTCCGACGCCCCCGGCCGGACCTCGTCCGGGCTTCGGCCCGTGCACGGCGACACCTACCGGGTGGCCGTGGTCTCGCTCGGCGGCGGCCGCGGCGCGGTCCAGATCGCCCAGCAACTGGGCCCCACCGAGCACTTGCTGGCGACGCTGCGGATCCGTACCGGGGTGTCGGTGGCGGTGGTCGCGGTGCTCGCGGGCGGGGCCGGCTGGCTGCTCGCCCGGCGGATCACCGGCCGGCTGGTCCGGCTCACCGACGCGGCCGAACTCGTCGCCGCCAGCGGACGGTTGGACGTTCCGGTGCCGGCCGCCGGGACGGACGAGGTCGGCCGGCTCGGCCGGGCCTTCGACCGGATGCTGGGCCGGCTCGCCACGGCGAAGGAGAACCAGCGCCGACTCGTCCAGGACGCCGGGCACGAGCTGCGCACCCCGCTGACCAGCCTGCGCACCAACCTCTCGGTCCTGCCCAGCCTGGACCGCCTGCCGCCCGCCGAACAGGAAGCACTGATGGCCGATCTGGCCGAGGAGGCACGGGAGTTGACGCTGCTGGTGGAGGAGCTGGTGGCGCTCGCCGCGGACCGGAAGGCCGACGAGGAACCGACCGAACTGGTGCTGGCCGAGCTGGTGCGCGAGGCCGCCGCACAGGCCCGGCGGCGCAGCGGCCGGGAGATCACCGTGGACGCCGACGACACGGTGGTCACGGCCCGCCCGGACGCGCTGGCCCGGGCGGTGGGCAACCTGCTGGACAACGCCGCCAAGTTCGACCCGGCCGGGACGGCCCCGATCGAGGTGGTGGTGCGCGGCCGCCGGGTCGAGGTGCGCGACGGCGGGCCGGGGATCGACGAGGCCGACCTCTCCCGGGTCTTCGACCGCTTCTACCGGGCCACCGCCGCGCGCAGCCTGCCCGGTTCGGGGCTGGGCCTGGCCATCGTGCACGAGGTGGCCGGCTCGCACGGCGGCGAGGCCTTCGCCGCCAACCGGGACGGCGGCGGCGCCGTGATCGGCTTCACCC
>NZ_JBHWIJ010000186.1:0-7215 GCF_042732255.1 Kitasatospora sp. NPDC059803
CCGGCGCGCGCGCCCCCCCCCGGTCCCTGCCTCTGCGGGCTGGGGGGGCGGGCGCTCGTGCTCTCTGTGTCACATAATTTTCAATTCACTTGTTAGTGACTACTGGCCGCCAACGGAGCCGTGGTTCAACCCGAAGGAGCGCACGATGAGCGAGCACAGCAAGTTCCTGGAGCCGGTCACCCGGGAGAACGCCGCCGTGGTCCTGGTCGACCACCAGGTGGGCCTGCTGTCCGGTGTCCGGGACATCCCGCTCGGCGAGCTGAAGCACAACGTGGTGGCGCTGGCACGCGCGGCGACCGTGCTCGGCATCCCCCTGGTCGTCACCACCACCGCGGCCGACAGCATGTGGGGGCCGACCACCCCGGAACTGGTCCAGGCCCTGCCGGCCGGACAGCGGATCATCGACCGCAGCACGGTCAACGCCTGGCACGACGCCCGGGTCCGCGAAGCCATCGAAGCCACCGGGCGGCAGAAGCTGATCTTCGCCGGAGTGTCACTGGAAGTGTGCGCGGCGCTGCCCGCGATCGCCGCGACGGCCGCCGGGCACCACGCGTACGTCGCCGTGGACGCCTCCGGCACCTTCAGCCAAGCCAAGCGCGAAGCGGGACTGCTGCGCATGCAGCAGGCGGGCGTCACCGTCTCCGACTACGCCACCCTCATGGTCGAGGCCCTGGCCGACAACGCCGCCCCCGAGGCCGGCGACCTCTACGCCGCCCTCGACATGCCCTTCGCCGTCCTGGTCGGCCAGATCTCAGCGGCCGCCCGCCCCGCGTAACGGCCCGCGTACCCACCTCACCCGGCCATCGCCGACCCACACCACGGGGGGATGTGCCTCGCCCCGTCGCCTGTCAGTACCAGCTGGCATGCTGCCGGGCAGAAGAGGACGGCAACGGGTGGCAAGGGCTGTGTGCGATGGGTTTTGAGGGCGGGGTCTGGCGTCTGGTGCGCCAGGAAGAGCTGGTGGGCGAGATCGTGATCGAGGAGACGGACTTCCCGTGGCTCCACGGGCGCTTCGTGCCGGGAACGGCGTTCCCCGCCGTCCAGCCGCTCTTCGCCCGTTCGCTCGCGCTGTCCGAGGCGGAGGACTGGGAGGCCTTCGACGACGCGTACGACGAGATCACGCGCACCGTGTCGATGCTCTCGCCCTCGGGCCCGGTCGCCGAGTTCCTGCTGCACATCCAGGACGACAGGGCTTGGTTCCGGTGGAGTGACGAGCCGTTCGAAGACGTGGACGAGCCGTTCGAGGACGTGGACGGGCAGGGCGGACGTGAGGCGGGCAGTGCCGGACCATCCGCGAGAAGTGACGTCGACGTCGACCACGGCCTCGACCTGCCGGTGATGACCTGGGAGCGGTTCTGGCAGTTGATCGAGGTCCTCGGGGGCGAGGCCGGTACCGAGACGTGCGAGCGCCTCGAAACCGCCTGCGCCCGCCTCACCGAGGTTCTCGCACGCGAACCGCTGGGCCAGATCATCGGCTTCGGTGAACGTCTCGCCGAGGCGCTGCACCGCCTGGACCAGGAGCAGTTCGGGACGCTGCCGATCACCGGGGCGGTGTTGCCCGACGGCTCGCCGTTCCCTCAGTCGAGCGACCACTTCCTGTACGCGCGAGCTGCGGTCGTGGCTGCGGGCCGCGACGTGTACGAGAGCATGTTCCACGATCCCGAACGGTTCGCTCCGTACACCGCGCGACAGTGTGAACCGCTGCTCTACGTGCACGAGGAGGCGTTCGAGCTCGTGACCGGGACGGAGTGGGACCGCCTCACCCGCTACGACTACGAGTCCTGCTCGAACGCGGACGGTTGGCCCGAGCTGCGCGGCTGAGCGCCGCCTGTCGCAGAGCACCGCTCGCCGCAGGCCCCGGCCCCGCTCGGCGGGCGAGCGGGGCCGGGTTCCCTGGCGGTCGCCGGTCCGTCCGGCAGGCGGCTCAGGCTTCGATGTTCTCCAGGTCCGCGAGCAGGCCCGGGTGCGTCGGCTTCCAGCCGAGGGCGGCGCGGGTGTGAGCGCTGGAGGCGGGCTGGTCGGCGGCGAAGACCGGGCCGAGGGGGCCGAAACTCTCCTGCGGCACCGGCTCGACCGGAAGGCCGAGCCGCCGTCCGATGACCGAGGCGATGTCGCGTACCGCGTCGCCTTCGTCGGCGACGGCGTGCCACGCGCTTCCGGCCGGGGCCTTCTCCAGGGCGAGCCGGAACAGGACGGCGGCGTCGAGCGCGTGGACGGCGGGCCAGCGCTGCGCGCCGTCTCCGGGGTAGCCGACGACGCCGGTGCCGCGGGCGATGTTGGTGAGCAGCCCGGCGAACCCGCCCTGGCCCTGGTTGTGGACCGTGCGCGGCAGCCGTACCGCCGAGCTGCGCACGCCGCGTGAGGCGAGTGCGAGTGTGCGGTTCACCGACAGGCTGCGTCCGCTGACGGGGCCGTCCAGCGGCAGCGGGTCTTCCTCGGTCGAGGCGCGTCCCGCCACGAGGGGCGTGCCGGACGCGGTGACGAGAGGCCTGTTCGTGCCGACGAGGGTGTCGCCGAGGGCCGCGAGTGCGGCGCTCTCCTCGGCGATCCCTCGCGCGAGTGCGTCGGGCGAGCTGAAGTCGTTGCTGAAGGCGAGGTGGATGACGCCGTCCGCCTGTTCCGCGCCGGTCCGCAGCACGTCGAGGTCGGCGAGCCCGCCGCGGAGCACGTCGGCGCCGGCGGTTTTCGCGCTGGCCGCGGAGGCGTCGGATCGGACGAGGGCGGTGACCAGGTGGCCTGCGGCGAGTAGTTCGGCGACGACGGCAGAGCCGATCAGGCCTGTGCCGCCGGTGATGAAGACGCGCATGGTGAGCTCCGAGGAGTGATGCGACTGTTGTCTCATCACTGTACGACGCGATGCGACACTTGTCCCGTCATCTAGACTGGCAACATGCCGCGATGGAAACCCGATGCCCGACAGCGCCTGGTCGTGGCTGCGCTAGGCCTGTTCGCCGAGCAGGGCTACGACGAAACGACCGTCGCTCAGATCACCGAGCGGGCAGGGCTCACGCGGAGCACCTTCTTCCGCCACTTCACCGACAAGCGCGAGATCCTCACCTTGGGACAGACGGCGCTCAGCCGCCTGCTGGCCGAGGGCATCGACGGCGCCCCCGCGGACGCGACGCCGATGACGGCCGTCGCGGCCGGACTCGAACGCGCATCGGGCGAGATGACGTCGTTCAACCGCGAGCTCAGCCCGCTGCTGCACGCGGCGATCGAGGCGAACGCGGAGTTGCAGGCGCGCAACGTGCTGAAGTGCATCGGCATGGCCACGGCGATGGTCGACGCGCTGAAGCGACGGAACGTCGCGGAACCCACGGCGCAGGTGGCCGCCGAACTCGGCGTCCTCGCGTTCAGGCTCGGCTACGCCCGGTGGACCGACCCCAGCCACGACGAGGACCCCGGCGGGCTGGCGCCCCACACGCGCGCCGCGTTCGACGAACTCCGCGCGGCAGTCGCTGTGCTCCACTGAGCTCCGCCGATCTCCGCTGAGCCCCGTATCGGCCGCTACGAGGAGTCCTGCCGCCTGTTGCTGCCGCGTAGAGTGGATACGGAGAGTGCTGGATCACGGCTTCCCTTCTCGGAGGGTTATCGGTGAGACACGCGGATGCCTCCGGTGAGGCGGTGTCGGTCCGGCTGTTCCTGGACTTGGTCGACGGCGGCGCGAGTCGCGCCCGGCCGATCTGATCTGCGCGTCGACGCCTCGTCTCGGGAGAGGCGTTCCTGCTCGCGGCGGTTGCGGCGCGCGGGAGGAGACCTTCGCCATGAAACTGACCGCCGAGCGGCTGCGGACCTCCGTCCGCAGTGCCGCTCCGACCTCCACGCATCCACCGCCGGTGTCCGCCGCCGACGTCGGCCTGCTGGTGCTCCGGCTGGCCGGCCTGCTGCTGGCCGGCCACGGTGCCCAGAAACTCTTCGGCCTGTTCGGTGGCGCCGGTCTGCATGCCACCAGTAAGGGCTTCGAGGCCCTGGGCTACCGGCCCGGCGTCCTCTTCGCCACGCTGGGAGGAGCCTCCGAGCTGTGCGGCGGCCTGGGCCTCGCCCTCGGGCTGTTCACCCCGCTGGCCGCCGCCGCCGTGATCGGGGTGATGATCAACGCGATGTCCGTCACCTCGGGCAGAGGCCTGTGGGCCGACAAGGGCGGCATGGAGTACCCGCTGTGCCTGGCGCTGATCGCGATCGCGGTCTCCGCCATCGGCCCCGGACGCCTGGCACTGGACCACCCGTTCCGGTGGGGCCAGGGCGGGTGGTGGAGTGCGGCCGTCGCCCTGGGGATGGGCGGCATCGGCGCGGGCATCGTGCTGTCCCTGCAAGGGGTGACTCTCTAGCGCCGCGTCAGCACCGCGTTGGACCACCACTACGTGCGCGAAGCCAGGACCAGCAACCCGTCGCATCCCTCAGCAGGTGTGGCCGCTGGGCAGCGCGGAACCGTCCGACTCGCCGAGCCCGGCACGCGGTCGCGCCGTCATCCGGCGTGGTCGTAGTCCGGCAGGATCACGCCGCTGTGGGCGGCACGTCCCCCCGTTCCCGCCGAGGTGGTGGGGTTGCGCAGGGCCGCGTTGCGGGTGTCGAGCATGTCCTGGGTGCCGGGGATGAGGGTGGTGCCGCCGGAGGTGGCCAGCGCCTGGTTCCGCTCGACGAAGGGGCGCGCCTTGCGCTCGTAGGCCGCGAAGGCGGCCGCGTGGTCGGTGTGGCCGGCGAGCTCTCCGGCCAGGAGGTAGGCGCCGACGAGCGAGACGCTGGAGCCCTGGCCGGACAGGAACGAGGTCGCGTGGGCCGCGTCACCGGCGAGGGCGACGCGGCCACGGGACCAGGTGGGCATGTGGATCTGGCTGACGACGTCGAAGAACAGGTCGTCGGCCTCGCACAGCGCGTCCACCAGGCGCGGGAGGTGCCAGCTGCGCTCGGGGAAGGCGGCGGCGACGAGTTCGCGCTGCGCCTGTGGGTCCCGGATGGCGTCGACGGGGGCGTCCTCCCGCTTGAGGAGGAGGAACCCGTGTATGCGGTCGGCGGGTTCGTGGGCGTAGAGGACGGCCGCGCGGCCTGGCGTGTTCCAGATGATCCCTTCGTGGGCGAGGCCCAGGTCGTTCGCGAGGGTGAAACCGGCGAAGACGTGGCCGAGGTAGCGGTGGAACGCGTCCTCGGGGCCGAAGACCAGCCCGCGGGTGTTGGAGTGCAGCCCGTCGGTGCCGATCACCAGGTCGAAGGTGCAGTGGGCGCCGCTGTCGAAGGTGACGTCGACGCCGTCCGCCCGGTCGTCCAGGGTGGCGATGGAGTCGCCGAAGAGGAACTCGACCCGGTCGCGGAGCGGGGCGTAGAGGGCGCTCGCCAGGTCGCCGCGCCGTACTTCCAGGTCCAGACCTGCGGCGCCTCCGGTGACGGCCTCGGGGGCGACGGAGCCGATGAGCGCCCCGTCCGCGTCCACGAACGAGAGCTTGCGCGTGTCCACGTGGGCCTCGCGCAGCTGCGGGAGCAGCCCCATGCGGTCGACGACCTCGCGGGCGGCGCCGCGGATGTCGATGGCGTACCCGCCGCCCCGTACGGCTGACGCCCGTTCGACGACGGTGACGTCGAAGCCGTAGCGGTCGAGCCAGTAGGCGAGGGCCGGGCCGGCGATGCTCGCGCCCGAGATGAGGACCTTGCGGTTCGCGGAGTGGTTGTTCACGGTGTGCTCTCCTCCTGGTGGCGCAGCCCGGCGGTCGCCTCCTGGCGGTCACGCCGAAGATGCGTACCTTAGGTATCTTTATGGACGGCACAGTGCACCCGCGGAGAGCGGGTACAACCCCAGGATATAGATACCTAAGTTAGGTATTCAAGTGGAGGTGGTGGTCCGATGACCGCGGACTCGCCGGACGACCCCGGCGCGGACGAGCAGGCGGCAGCCGTCTGGGCGGCCCTGCCCCGGCTGGCCCAGCTGAGCAACGCCATGACCCGCGGCCGCCTGGCCGAACGGGCGGCCGAGGCGGCGGGACTCGCCCTGGAGCGCCCCGCGCTGAGCGCGCTCATGACCCTGCACATGGCGGACCGGCCGCTGCGCATCGGGGAGATCGCCGAACGGATGCAGGTGGTCGGCCCGCACGTCACGCGACAGGTCCAGGCGCTGGAGCGGCGCGGCCTCGTCCATCGCGTCGGCGACCCGCACGACCGGCGTGCCAGCCTCATCGAGGCGACCGCTGAAGGAACGAGGGCGGCGAACGCCTACGCGACGTCCATGATCGGCTGGTTCACGGACGCGATAGCGCACTGGCCGGACCAGGACCGCGGGGACCTGGGCCGCCTGCTCGCGAAGCTGGCCGACGACGTCATCGCCCGCCTGGCCCTCCTCGACGACGGCGGCGGCGCGCCACCGCCCGCCACCTGACCGGGCCCGCCCCAGCCTCAGGAGGGCCGCGCCGGGTGTCCGTGCGAGCTGAACGCGCGGCCGGCATCCACCCCGCGAGGGCGGCACCTGAACGGTCAAGGCGGCATCTTGAAAACCCGTCCCACCCCACCTCGTTCGGGTGAAACCTCCGAGGCCACCGGCATCGGAGGGCCCGGACGGCGACATCATGCCTCCATGATCACTTCTCCTCCTCGGCCTGCCCGCCGGCTGCGTGCGGGCGCTGCCGCCCTCGCCGCCCTCGGCGCGCTCGCCCTCACCGCCACAACTGCCGCCGCCGCCCCCGCCGCCCCCGCGCCACGCCAGGCCGCCCCGTCCACGCGTACGGTCGCCGAGCCGCACTGCGGCGAATGGGTCGACTACAACGGCAACGAGGACCGCCGGATGAAGAGCTGGCTGTGCCTCTACGACAGCGGGGACGGGGGGATCTACCCGACGCTGTGGACCGAGTGCGGCTGGTGGAAGATCATCGGCTGGGCGGACCCGCCGAACGGCTGCCGCATCTGGGAGCCCAGCTCCTACGAGATCACCTTCCCGGACGGCACCAAGACCAAGGACGCGCTCTTCCCCGGCGCCTCCGGCAAGAACAGTGCCGCGAGCAACGGCAGCACCTACCCCTGCCAGAACGGCACCTGGAAGCTGTGGTCCTACTACGGCGTCCAGATGAAGGACATCCTCGGCAACTGGGGCAGCAACGTGGCCGCCACCCACGAGGTCACCTTCAACGTCACCTGCCCCTGACCTGGCATCCGCTGGTGGGGCGGGGCGGGGCCGGGCCCGCCGCCCCGGGCCGTTGGCGCTCGGGCCCGGGAGCGGCCGCCGCAGCGGCGCCCCGG
>NZ_JBHWIJ010000186.1:7225-17240 GCF_042732255.1 Kitasatospora sp. NPDC059803
ACACAACCCCCCCCCCCCCCCGCTCCGAGCGCGGGGGGGGGGCGCCCCGCGCCCCCCCCCCCCCCCGCGCCGGGCAGTTCGCGATCGGGCCCTGAACCGGCCGCCGCAGCGCCGCCGGAGCCGCAGCCGCACCGTTGACCGCTCGTCACCACCGGCCCGGTCCGCGGCGGTACGCCCCGCCGTCGCGCCGCCTCCTACCGGGCCGCGGCCTCGTGGTGAATCATGGAGGCGGCCGAACGGAGCGAGGGCCCCGGGGCGGACGGCACCAGGTCGGCCGCCGGCGGTCCTCATCGAGTGGGACGGGAACAGCATGCCTCTTAGCGGCGAATACCAACCGAGCCCGGAGAAGTGGGTCAGCGACCAGGTCGCGCTGTACGAGGGCTCCGGGGGCACCGAGGGCACGACGCTCCGGGGCGTGCCGGTGGTCGTCCTCACCAGCCTGGGGGCCAAGAGCGGCAAGATCCGCAAGAACCCGCTGATGCGGGTGGAACACGAGGGGACCTACGCCCTGGTGGCCTCGCAGGGCGGCGCGCCCAAGAACCCCACCTGGTACCACAACCTGGTTGCGCACCCGCAGGTCGAGCTCCAGGACGGCGCCGTGCGCCAGGACATGACGGCCCGTGAGGTCGAGGGCGCGGAGCGGGAGCTGTGGTGGTCCCGCGCGGTCGAGGTCTGGCCGGACTACGCCGCGTACCAGACGAAGACGGACCGGGTGATCCCTGTCTTCGTGTTGGAGCCGGAGACCGCCGGCCGTTGACCCCGAACGGCTCGGGCGGGGCCCGGAGCGCCGGAAACCGCCCTCCCGCCCGAGCACTTCGCCCGGCACGGCAGCTCCCGTGCACGACGCGACGTGTCATGACGCGACATGACACGAACGGAGAACCCGGCCGGAGCGGGCGAACCGACCGGTCCGTCGAGGCGTCCCGATCTTCGACGAGCTCCAGTACCTGGTCGACGAGACCGACGCCCGCTGAGCGGTCCCGTGGGGTGGCGGGTGGTGGGTGGAGGGAAGATGACTTGAGTCTCCACCAGGGGGAGACGTGAGGGTGGGGGCATGGACGGCGACGGACTTTTCACGATAGGGGCTTTGGCCCGTAGGACCGGACTGACGGTCAAGACCATACGGTTCTACTCCGACATCGGGATCGTGCCGTCGACTGACCGAAGCCCGGCTGGCTACCGGCTCTACGACCTCACTGCGCTCGCACGCCTGGATCTGGTGCGCACTCTTCGCGACCTGGGCCTGGAACTTGCCGTCATTCGGCAGGTGCTGGACCGGGAGGTCTCGGTGTCCGCGGTCGCGGCGGCCCACGCCGACGCACTGGAGGTGCAGATCCGCACCCTCCGGCTGCGACGCGCGGTGCTGCGGGCGGTGGCCAAACGGGGCTCTACTCCCAAGGAGATGGACCTCATGCACAAACTCGCGAAGCTCTCCGACGACGAACGCCGACGCCTCGTCAACGACTTCATCGACGACGCCTTCGGCGGTCTCGAAGCCAACCCCGACCTCGTGGCCCTGATGCGCTCGGCCATGCCCGAACTGCCCGACGACCCCGAGCCCGAGCAAGTCGACGCCTGGGTCGAACTCGCCGAACTCACCCAGGACCCGGACTTCCGCGCCTCCGTGCGACGGATGGCCCAGCACCAGGCGAACGAGCGTGCCCAGGGCGACACCACCGGCCTGCACCAGGAGCTCACCGAAGCCGTCCGCGACCGGGTCGGCGACGCCCTCGACGCCGGCATCGCCCCGGCCTCCGCCGAGGCTGTACCCATCGTCGGTGACCTGACCGCCCGCTATGCCCAAGTCTTCAACCGTGCGGACGACGGCGAGCTGCGCGAGTGGTTGCTGACGCGTCTGGAGACGGCCAACGATCCTCGGGCGGAACGCTACTGGCACCTCCTTACCGTGATCAACGCATGGCCCGCCCCGCCGAGCCTTGCGCCCGTGTTCGCCTGGCTCATCGCAGCCCTGCGCGCCGGGACCAGCAGCCCCACCACCGTGTAACCTCCCGCCCGGCCCTCGCAGCCCCTGATCAGGCGGCGAGGGCCTCGGCACGTTCGACGAGCAGGCCGCGGTCGAAGCGAGCGCCGGCGCGGACGAGCGCGACCAGGTGGGCGCCGTTGACGGCGCGCCACCGGGCCTGGGCGGACTCGACCAGCTTGAACACCATCGCGAGTCGGTCCACGCCTCGGACGATTCGCGGTGGCCGTCGGCCATGGCCGCCACGTTCAGGGCCGCAGTCCGAACCGTCACCGGCCGCATTCCGGAACGTCGATCGCCCTGCAGTCGTATGCGTCGGCCCGAGGCGCTGGGCGTCCGCATCCGACCACGGTGGACGGCTTGGGCCAAGGCCGGTTCAGGCCAGCACAGAACCCTAGTTGGGCCACTGGTCGGCGGGCAGGATCGTACCCAACGGCAGCGACACGCAGCCGAAAGGAACCGGGGCAGCGTCACCGCGGGACGCACCGGATCCGGGCCACTCCCTGTTGCGCGTGAGTCCCGAAGGAGCCCTGCCATGATCCGCACCCGCATCGCGAAGACCGCCGCGGTCGCCGCCCTCGTCACCCCGCTCGTCACCGTCACCCCGCTCGTCACCGTCACCCCGCTCGTCACCGCCACCCTGCTTCCGACGCCGCCCCTGGCGAGCATCGACACCATGGGCTGGCGGTAGCAGCCCACTTCGGGCCCACCCCCACGCCACCGGCCCGGGCGCCGCGCCCGTCGCCGCGATGGCGCCGTGCGGCCGGGGCGGTCGCCGAACCGGGGCCGTCGCCGAACCGGGGCGTTCTCACTCCGCTCTCACGTGTTGCGCGCCGGGCTTGTCCATGCCCTGTCCGGCGCACGGTCAAAGGCGAATTCCCTCAGTGCCCTTGAGACCTGTCGTGGCCCAGGTCTCTGGCGACGACACATCCGACCTGCGAACGAAGGAAACGTTTCACCATGAAGAGGACTGTGCGCAACGCCCTGCAACTTCTCGCGGTGAGTGCGGTCCTGGCCGGCGGGATGATGATTGCGACGAGCCCCGCGCACGCGACCCTGCCCGATGTGTCCTGCGGCACGGTCACCTCCGCCGACACCACCGCCGCCGCCCAACTGAACCAACAGCTCACCGGCAGCCTGCGGAACGCGATGAACGCGTACCGGATGTCCTGCGCCCGGGCCATCGTCAACACCGTGCGGGCCAACGGCTTACCGCAGCAGGCCGAGGTCATCGCGATCACCACGGCGATCGTGGAATCCACCCTGCGGAACAACCCGAACATGGAGGACCACGACAGTGTCGGCCTGTTCCAGCAGCGGGCCTCGTGGGGCACCACCGCGCAGCGGCTCGACCCGGCGACGACGACCCGCAAGTTCATCAGCGCGATGCTCTCGACGTATCCGAACAACACGTGGCAGAGCAAGTCGATCGGCGAGGTCTGCCAAGGCGTCCAGCAGTCGGCCTATCCCAGCCTCTACCAGGGGCAGGCGGCCGACGCGCAGAAGATCGTCAACGCCATCGGCCAGAGCCCCGCTATTCCGCTGGGGATGACGGGTTTTGCGTCGGCTGACTTCAATGGTGACGGGAAGACCGATCTGGCGGCGGTGGATGCGGCGACGGGGAAGATGTACCTGTACCCGGGTACCGGTGTCGGTACGTTCGGTGAGCGGAGTCTGATCGGTACCGGTTGGGACACGGTCAGCAATGTGACGCCGGGTGACTTCAACGGGGATGGGAAGGTCGATCTCGCCGCGGTGAACACCGCCAACGGGAATCTGTACGTCTATCCGGGCAATGGCGCCGGCGCGTTCGGCACGCCGTGGTTAGCGGGCACCGGCTGGAACAACCTGGACCACCTCATCGGCGGCGACTTCAACGGTGACGGGAAGTCGGACATCGCCGCGGTCGGTACTGCTGACGGGAATCTGTACATCTATCCGGGTAACGGTGCCGGCTCTTTCGCGGCCCCGATCAACGCCGGTACCGGTTGGAACACCGTGGGTAAATTCGCGAGCGGTGACTTCAACGGTGACGGGAAGTCGGACATCGCCGCGGTAGGCACCGCTGACGGGAATCTGTACATCTATCCGGGCAACGGCGCCGGTTCCTTCGCAGCCCCGATCAACGCCGGCACCGGCTGGAACATCATGCGCGACCTCATCGGCGGCGACTTCAACGCCGACGGCAGGACCGACATCGCAGCCGTCCAGGCTCCCCAAGGATCCACCGGCGACATGTACTTCTACCCCGGCACCGGCCAGAACACCTTCGGCAACCGCACCAACATCGGCACCGACTGGTAGCCACCCCCCCAACCCAGCAGCCGACACACACCATTGACCAGATCGAGGTAGACAGCCATGCCCAAGAACAGCCGCTTCCGCCGCGCGTCCGTTCTCGTTCCGTTAATCGCCGCCCTGGCCGCCGTGGGCCTGACCGCGCCGCCCGCCCAGGCCGGCTCCTCCCTCGGAGGCCCCGTCAACCGATCCGAGATCCTGCAGCGCGCCCAGTACTGGGACGCCCAGAACGTCCAGTACAACCAGGGCGCGACGTACGGGGACGGCGACGGCCACACCTACCGCACCGACTGTTCAGGGTTCATCTCGATGGCTTGGCACCTGTCGGCCACCGGGCTCGGCTCGCCGACCACCAATACCCTCGACAGCCGATCGCTGAGCACGCGCATCAACAAGAGCGAACTCCGCCCCGGCGACGCGCTGGACAACATCAGCGACCACGTCGTGCTCTTCGTGAGGTGGAACAACCAGGCGACCGGGGACTTCACCTACATCCACCAGTCGAACCCGAGGACCGACGTGACCTATGGGAACGGGAACGTCTACAGCGGAAACATCTCAAGCTACCCGGCAAGCAGCTACGTGGCCCTCCGTCTCAACAAGGTCGTTGAGGACAACACCACGCCTCCGTCGGCAACTCCGGTGGGGATGACGGGTTTTGCGTCGGCTGACTTCAATGGTGACGGGAAGACCGATCTGGCGGCGGTGGATGCGGCGACGGGGAAGATGTACCTGTACCCGGGTACCGGTGTCGGTACGTTCGGTGAGCGGAGTCTGATCGGCACCGGTTGGGACACGGTCAGCAATGTGACACCGGGTGACTTCAACGGCGATGGGAAGGTCGATCTCGCCGCGGTGAACACCGCCAACGGGAATCTGTACGTCTATCCGGGCAATGGCGCCGGCGCATTCGGCACGCCGTGGTTGGCGGGCACCGGCTGGAACAACCTGGACCACCTCATCGGCGGTGACTTCAACGGTGACGGGAAGTCGGACATCGCCGCGGTCGGTACTGCTGACGGGAATCTGTACGTCTATCCGGGTAACGGTGCCGGTTCCTTCGCAGCGCCGATCAACGCCGGCACCGGTTGGAACACCGTGGGTAAATTCGCGAGCGGTGACTTCAACGGTGACGGGAAGTCGGACATCGCCGCGGTAGGCACCGCTGACGGGAATCTGTACATCTATCCGGGCAACGGCGCCGGTTCCTTCGCAGCCCCGATCAACGCCGGCACCGGCTGGAACATCATGCGCGACCTCATCGGCGGCGACTTCAACGCCGACGGCAGGACCGACATCGCAGCCGTCCAGGCTCCCCAAGGATCCACCGGTGACATGTACTTCTACCCCGGCACCGGCCAGAGCACCTTCGGCAACCGCGCCAACATCGGCACCGACTGGTAGACCCTGGGTGACGAACCCGCTCTGACGCGAGAACCCGCCCCGGGCCCGGCGGGTTCTCGCGTCAGAGGCGCACTGCTTCGACACGACCGCCGGCTGACCCTGTGTCGAGACCGTCGTACGGGCGGTCCGCCGCTGCCGGATCATCGGGGCGCGGAGGTGAAGGCCTGCGAGGTAGCTCTCAGGTGTCTTGCCGTACCTGGTGCGGGACCTGCGGCAGCGAGGTGACGCCCTGGAGGGGGCGGGTGCGCACCCATCGACAGGGCGCGCCGCTGTCAGAGTTCGGGGAGCGGACAGCCCCGGCCGCTGCCGATCAGCTTGTTGACGACGCTCAGCGCGTCCTCGTGGCGGAACAGCACGGCGTACGGCAGTGCCGCCGCCGAGTGCCGTCGTACCAGTGTGGTCTGGTCCTCGGGAAGTTCCGGGTCCGCGACCAGCTCGGCCTGTGCGAGCAGCTCGGGTTGGTCGGTGCGGACCAGCTCCGCAGCGCAGAACCGTTCGAGTTGGTCCGGCCACGCCACGGCGACGCTCGGGCGCGGCCCGGGGGCAGCCGCCGGCGTCGCCAGCCAGGCCCGCACCGGGTCGTCGGAGGGTACGCGGCCGGGTTCGAAGAACGACCAGAACGTTCCCGGCCACATGGCGGAGGCGCGGTAGGCGGTGATCGACACATGGCTGCCCGTGGTCAGGTCGACTGCCAGGTGCACCGGCACGCCTTCCTCGTACCAGTGCGCTCCGTACTCACAGACGGCGAAGCGACGTCCGTCGTGGTCGAGGAGTACGAACGAGGTGTTACGGCGGCGCTTGGTGGCCAGGTCATGCCGTGTCACCAGGACGTCCAGCAACTCCTGGTGCCGTTCCGGTAGTTCCTCGCGGGAGAGGTTGAGCACGGGAGCCTCCAGGTCGACTGTTCGGCGGATCGGGTTCCCACTCTGCCCGTCCGGGAGCGATGAGGTGTGCGAATTAGATGTTTCCGGGACGTCCCGTCGCAGCCGATCCGGTCCGAACGCCCGGCGGTGGCCAAACGGCGAACCGGCCGGTGGCATCCGGGCATCCGGGCGTCCGAACCACGGACCGGCAAGCGTTCTCGGCCGACCCGCACCTGCTCTGAACTGCGCGTTCACCCCCGCCCGTAGGCACGGGTGAGAGGGCGCCGAGGCGCCCCACAGTTTCGAGCCCCGAGGAGTTCCCGTTGGTCCACCACATCGAAGATCCGGCCCGCCGCAGGGGCAGGTGGCGAAGGCCGCTCGTGGCCTTCGCCACCGCGACCGCCGTCGTGGGAGTGCTCGCGGCTCCCGGCATCGCGCCCGTGGCGAACTCCTTCGGGAGCCCTTCACCCTTCTTGTCCTGGCATCAACTGATGGACATCCAGGGCAAGATGAACGAGACCGCTTCGGCCGTGGAACAGGTGTCGGGTCAGATCGGCAGCCAGGCCCTCGCCGGCGTGGTCGCCGCCCCCGAGACGAAGCACCTCACGATCTACTGGCACGGCGAGCTGGCGCCCGAGGTCCGGGCGGTCGTCGCGCACAGCCCGGTGCGCGTCGACGTCAAGTCGGCGCCGCACAGTGCGCAGGACCTGAAGGACGCCTCGCGCGAGGTGACGCGCATCGCCGATTCCGTCGGAGTGCGGATCACCGACGTGGCGATGCCGCAGGACGGGAGCGGCCTCACCGCGACCGTGGTGGGCGGCGAGGCCGACGCACAGCGGCTGCGGCGGGCGGTGGCGTCCGTGAGCGTTCCGGTGACGGTCGAAGCGAACGGCACGGAGTCGATCAGCCTCGGCGAACCCTCGCGCCGGAGCGATCCGAGTGCCGGCGGCGCGCAGATCATCGCACCGTTCTGCAGCACGGCGTTCGCGATCAAGTACCGCGACGAGAACGCCATGCTCACCGCGGACCACTGCTTCATGCCGAACAACGAGACCAACGTCCGGTACGGCGTGGACGATTCGGGCGGACAGGGGCCGGCGATCGGCACCCGGATCTCGCCCCACATCGTCCGCCAGGACGAGAGGGGGCCCGTCTACCTCGACGCGGCCGTCATCAAGCCGTCTTCGAACATCACGATGGACCAGCAGATCTGGACGGGCGGCGCGGCCGACCAGTCCAGCATCTCGCAGACCAAGAAGTGGGTGAGCGCCGCGCAGGTGGCGCACGAGGGGAACTGGATCTGCAACGAGGGCTCCCGCTCGGGCGAGATCTGCAACATCCAGGTCACCACCAAGGTGACCGACTACTACGCCAAGGGTCCCGACAACCTGGGCGGCGAGATCGAGCACCACTACATGTACGGGTGGAAGGCCCTCAAGCAGTTCACCGCCGCCGACAACTCGTCCATCGCGGCCCGCAGGGGTGACAGCGGAGGGCCCGTCGTGCTGGGAGGCGGCCCGGGCCTGCCGGGGGCGCCGCCCAACATCACGGCCCTGGGCATCGTCTCGGCCACCACGGGTGGAACCTGGAGCTGCAAGACGCCGGGGAAGACGATGGCGACCACCTGCTCGGGCGGCATCATGTTCGTCGGCCTGGAGGACGCCCTCCCCATGCTGGGCGCCAAGATCGGCGTTCGCGACTGGAGCACCGGGCACGTGAGCTGGGAGGACTACGGCAGCGGCGGCGGGGGCGTGGCGATGGGCTCCGACCCCAAGCCGCACGACCACACCGAACTGGTCGACGGCAACGGTGCGGCGATGGCCTACGACCTGCCGAGCGGCCGGCTCGTCGGCAGCCAGCCCGGTGACCCGCGGGCCGACTGGGAAATCCTCCAGACGACGGACGGCGGCTGGATGTTCCGGAACCTCGCCGCCCCCAACGAGTACCTGGGCCAGTCCGCCGACGTCGGACTCCAGATGTCGGACTGGGAGGGCGGCCACTGGTACTTCCACCTCCAGATCAAGGGCGGGAACTGTCTCGCACTGTGGCCCGGCGCGAGTGTGCCGAACAGCATCGCGACACCCGGCAACGCCCCGTGCGACCACAACGACGAGAACCAGCTCTTCAAACTGGTGCCGGTCGGCGACGAGGACGCCGACCTGCCGAGCACGCCCGGCCCCCCGCCCGCGGACAGCCTGCACCTGCCGTCCCAGCAGCCGCCGGTGAAGCCCTCCGGGCCTTCCGTGGACGCGGCCTACTCCTTCCTCGCCCAGCGCCTCGACGCCCACGGCACCGGCAGCACGCTGCGCGTGCCCCGCAGCTACCAGGGCGGGCACTTCGAGGACCCGAAGCTGTTCGGCCCGGACGGCTTCCAGGCCTCCTTCACGTACGACAACGCGCTCGTCATCACCGCGTTCCTGCAACGCGGCGGAACCGACGACGTCGCCCACGCCACGGCGCTCGGCGACAGCCTGCTGTACGCCCAGGCCCACGACATCACCCCGGACGGCCGCATCCGCGCCTCCTACGAGCCGGACCCCTTCGTCAAGACCCCGTCCGGCGAGCCGTACGTCGGCGGGTTCTCCGTCTACACCGGGAACATGGCCTGGGCCGGCATGGCGCTCACCCGGCTCTACCGGGTGACCGGCCAACAGCGCTTCCTGGACGGGGCGTTGAAGGCCGCCAACTGGATCCAGAACAACACCGCGGACACCCGCGGCGCCGGCGGCTACACCGGCGGCCTGCGCAACGACGACGGCACCGGCCAGACGATGGTCCCGCTCACCTGGAAGGCCACGGAGCACAACATCGACACCGGCGCCTTCTTCGCCATGCTCGCCGGCGTCACCGGCGACGCGGGCTGGGCGCAGCGCTCCACCAACGCGTTCCGGTTCGTGAAGTCCGTGCAGGCCGCCAACGGCCACCTGTGGACGGGCACCGGCCTGGACGGGGTGACCACCAACGACGACGTCGAGCCGGAGGACGTGCAGACCTGGAGCTACCTGGCCACCCTCGACCCGTCCTACGCGCCCGCCGTCGACTGGGCGGCCGGGCGGATGGCGGCCACCGACGGCCCGTACAGCGGGGTGGGCTTCAGCGGCAAGGACACCAGCGGCGTCTGGTTCGAGGGCACCGCCCACCTGCTGGCCGCCTATCAGGTCCGCCGCGCGGACGGCGACGCCGCGAAGGCGGCGACCCTGATGGCGACCCTGCAGAAGGCCCAGAGCGGTGCGGCCAACACGGACGGCAAGGGCATCGTCGCCGCCTCGCACGACGGCCTGGACACCGGGGAGGGCGACTTCTACTACTCCTCCCTCCACACCGGGGCGACCGCCTGGTACGTGATCGCCGCACAGGGCGGCAACCCCTTCCGCCTGTGACTGGCAGTCGCGGGGGGCCCCCCCCCCGCGGGGGCCCCGCGCCGGGGACCCCCCGGAAAAACACCCCCGCCCCCCCCCCCCCACACCAA
>NZ_JBHWIJ010000187.1:0-4423 GCF_042732255.1 Kitasatospora sp. NPDC059803
ATGCCGACCACCGGCAGCCGTGGGCCGCCGGGCGCGCGGCCGGGTGCGGTGCCGGTGCCGGTGGTCGGCATGGTGCCGGTGCCGGTGCCGGTGCCGGTGAGCATCGGGTGCAGGGTGATCGGGTCCAGCAGCAGGGTCAGTTCGGCGGACGGCAGCGGCGCGGGGCCGTCGCGCCAGGTGAGGCGCTTGCCGGTGAACTCCGCATGGAGGAGGGGCTGTTCGTCGAGGGTGATGCCGTCCTCGGCCACCCTCAGCTCCGCGCCGCGGCCGCCCGGCAGTTGCACCCGGTAGCAGCCGTACAGATACGGCGGCACGGTCGATGCCGCCACGGCCTGGACGTAGGGGACGGCGACGCCGTCCACCTCGAAGCCCGCCGGACCGACCACGACGGCGGCCGCCGCGGGCACGCCGCCGACCGTGACACGGACCCGCAGCGCTGGGCCGTCCTCGCCCGGCCCGACGGAGACGACCAGTTCGCGCCCGGCCTCGTCCGCCGCCCGGTAGTCGCCGACCAGGTCGGCGAGCGGCGGCACGTCCGGCAGGGCGTACTCGGCGAGTTGCACCGAGAACTCCGCCGCCGCCACCCGCCCGGCGGGCCACACCGCGCCGACCAGCCGGCGCCGCCCGTCCCGGCCGACCTCGGTGCGCAGTTCGCCGCCGCAGTCGTTGCCGTCCTCGACCCGCCAGCGCAGCACGCCGTGGTCGTGGCGCGGAGCGGTGATCCGCCGACCGTTGACGTGGATCCGGTGCCGGGGCGGGTCGGTGGCGCGGCCCAGGACGTAGACGTCGAGGTCGCCGTCCGGCGTGCCGTAGAGGCCCGTCCACGGGTACAGGGCCTCGGCGAGGACGGTGTCCAGGTCGCGCCGGACGGTCGCCCTGTCGAAACCGAGCCCGTCGTCGAGTCCGCCCGCGAGCCCGCCGCCCGCGAGCCCGCCGTCGCGCACCGATCGGAGCAGCGCGCGCGCCTCGGACTTGCGGGTGAGCAGGGTGCGCAGCCGCCGCGCCGCCTCCGGGGTCGGCCGCCGGTAGCGGCCCTTGGCGGCGGCCTGCATGGCCGCGTCCTCGCGGCGGGCCAGCAGGGCGCGTTCGGCGTCGGCGAGGTCCGGCGGCGCCCAGGACGCCACCGCCTCCTCGGGCTCCCGGACGAAGCGTTCGCGCAGGGCGCCGTCCTCCCCCAGGGCGAGGACGAAGCGGGCGGCGGGCGTGTCCTCCTGCCAGTGGTAGCCGCCGGGGACGTGGAAGTCCGTGAAGCCGTCGAGGGCGGCGAGTTCGCGCGGCCCGTACTCGTCGATGTTCCGGACCGGGCCGGTGGGCGGCCGCACGGTCTGGCCGGGCCGGATCAGGCCCAGCCGCTCCAGCATCCGCGGATCGGCCGGGGCGGCGACGGCCGGCGGGAGGTACCAGGTGGAGGCGCTGGTGACGGTCCGCTGCACGGCCCGGTCCCGGAGCCCGGCGACGGTGTGCCGGTCGGTGACGGGGGCGGTGCCCCGGTAGCGGGCGCCGATGTAGTTGACCACGGGGTGGTCCGGGCCGTAGACCTCCTCCAGCCGGTCGACCAGGACGGGCAGCCGGTGGTTGAAGAACCCGGTGCGCTGGTAGCCGAGTTCGCCGACCAGCCCGACCTGCCAGAGCACCAGGTGCAGGCCAGGGTCGATCCGCCGGCCGCGGATCAGCAGGTCCGAGGCCTCGAAGGTCTGCATGCCGGGGCTGCTCGGATCCACGCCGAGGTCGGCGCACAGGACGTCCAGCGCGCTGATCCCCGGACGCATCACGGCCGCATGGCCCTCGCGGCGGGCGATCCGGACGGCGCGGTGGCTGGAGAGGACGAACACGCCCGGGTGGCCGTAGAAGACCGCCGCCACTCGCCGCCCGGCCCGGACGAAGTGCAGGATCGCCTCGGACATCTGCACGTACGTCAGATAGCGGTCCTTGGCGTCGTCGTAGAGGACGCCGAGGTCGTAGGAGTCGGGCCGCCAGGCCTTGATCCGCACCACCGTCACCGGGTCGGCGAGGCAGTGGAAGACGTGGTCCGCCTCGCGGAGCAGCCGCTCGTCGGCGCGGGTGAACCCGGCCGCCTCGATGCCGGAGCCGAGCACGGTCAACTCGCCCTTGGGCGTAGCTGGTTCGCCCGTCTCGCCGTCCCGCTCGGGGCGACGCGGCCCGGGGGCGGCGGCAATGGCCCGGGCCAGCTCCGCCCAGCGGTCCTCGTGCTCGCGGCGGGTCGGGAAGCGGTCGAAGGGGCGGCCGTACGGGCGGTTCGGGTCCATCGGGCGGCGTCAGTCGGTGTCGGCGGCGTCAGGCGACATCGACGGCGAAGTCCAGCTGGACGACCTGCGGCGGCGGGTCCATCAGGACCAGGGCGTCCACCTCGAAGTCCATCTGGGTGATCTGCGGCGTGGGCTCCATCAGGCCCGGGGCATCCACCTCGAAGTCCATCTGGGTGATCTGCGGCGCGGGATCCGTCAGGATCGGGCTGGCCAGGTCGAAGTCCGTCCGGCCGACCTGGCGGAAGGGCCGGTCCGCGGCGGTGTCGGCGTCCAGCGCGAGATCGGCGTCCACGTCGATGTCGACGACGTCGAAGCCGAAGGCCAGGCTGCTTGCGGTCACGGTAGGCACTCGACAGTCACTCGTCCCTTCGGAGCCGCGGGCGTTCGCGTGTTCATGCTACTGAACACCAGTTCGCGCCGACAGCCCCGCGGGTGCGGCTGCGGCCGGTCGGGATGGGGGCCGCAGAGGAACGCGGCCATCTCACCCGACACGTCGACGCCGAATGCCGACAGTCCCCAGCTGTCCGGGTGCGCCCCCCAGACCGGCCCGCACCCGAGGTCCTGGTCAGGCACGGTCAGCGGGCCGAGGCCCGGGCTGCCCGGGCGACGCGCTGGGCCCGCTGGGCCCGCTGGGCGAAGACGTCCTCCCGGCGGTCGGCGGTCTGGCGCAGGACGCGCTTGCGGTCCCGGCCGGACAGCCGGTCGATGTACAGCTGCCCGTTCAGGTGGTCGGTCTCGTGCTGGAGGCAGCGGGCGAAGTAGCCCGCCCCCTCGATGGTGACGGCGGCGCCGTACTGGTCGAAGCCGTGCACCACCACCTCGGCCGGGCGGGCGAGTTCGGTGCTGGCGCCGGGGACGGAGAGGCAGCCTTCGGTGTCCTCGATCAGCCGGCGGCCGGGCTCGCGGGGCTCGACGACCGGGTTGAGCACGTGGCCGACGTGCCGGACGCCCTGGTCGTCGCGGCAGTCGTAGACGAAGAGGCTCAGGTCCACGTCCACCTGGTTGGCCGCGAGCCCGCAGCCGTCGGCGACCTGCATGGTGGCGAACATGTCCTCGATGAGACGGGCCAGCCGCTCGCTGCCGTAGTCCTCCCCGGTCGCCGGGCGGCAGGTGCGGCGGAGGATGTCCTCCCCCACCTCGGTGATCCGCAGGACGGTCGGGCGTTCACGCAGTTCGGACATCGGCGCTCCCTCGTCGACACCGTCGACACGACGGCCAGGATGACGGCTTGTCATCGACTTTGCAAAGTAGCAGACTTTGCAAAGTGACCGAAGATGCCAAAGCCGCCGAGGACGCCAGAGGCCTCACCGCGCCCGCCACCGGCCCCCTCCCCCAGCACCCCGTACGCACCGCGATCCTCGGCCTCCTCGCCGAGAAGGCCGCCCTCACCTCCACCGAGGCCGCCGCCGCCACCGGGTACAGCTCCGGCCTGTGCTCCTTCCACCTACGGCAGCTGGCCCGCCACGGCCTCATCGAGGAGGCCCCCGCCACCGACGGCCGCGCCCGCCCCTGGCGGCTCCCGCAGCAGCCACACCAGCCCCACCAGCCCGCCGCAGCCGACGAGTTCGGGGAACTCGCGCGCGGCCTGGAGGACGAGAGCTACCAGCGCTGGCTCGCCCACCGCGACGCGGCCCCGGCCGACTGGCGGCAGGACGAGGCGTTCAGCACCGTCCTCTACCTGACCCCCGCCGAACTGGCCGCCGTCGGCGAGGCCGTCCGCCAGGTGCTGGCCCGCTACCGCGACCGCGAGGCCGACCCGGCCGGCCGTCCTGCCGGCGCCCGCCCGGTCGCCGCCGTGGCCCGCCTCTTCCCGCTCCTCCCGGACGAGCACTGACGAGCACTGACGGGCACCGAGGAGCGTCGGAGTCCGCCGCCCGGCGCTTCGCGGTGATCCTCCTCCGCCCCCGAACCCAAAGCAATGGTCAAGACCAAATGGTCGAGACCAATTTGGCGACGCGCCGGAGACGGCACGCGGGCGGTGTCCAGGCGAGGGAAATAAACCCGCTGGCGCACCCGGCCCGCCGACCCGCAAGCTGGCCCGATGCGCGTCAACGGCCCCCTCTGCACCCGCCAGTCCCTCGCCACCGACCTGGGGGGGGCCCGCGGGGGGGCCCCCGGGCCCCGCGGCGGGGCCCACACACGCGGGCGCCCCCCCC